>NZ_JBATXN010000380.1:0-2760 GCF_049673265.1 Mycobacterium sp.
CCCAAATACGGCGATCAAACCGAACAAGATGATCAGAATCGTTTTTCTCACGAGTTATCACCCCGCCCCCTGGTCGCCAAACGCGTTTTGCTGCACGGAGCATAATGCCAACGCAGCCACACCGACCATCATTTGAAATTCTTGTAACTCTGCGAGGTGGGATGGTAGCGGGATTGATCGCGAAGCAAATTGGCGCGATCGAAGGGCGAGTTAAGACGACGACGCTTAGCTGCTCGGGCACACGCCTTCCCGCGCTTGCGCGGTCAATTCGTCGCACCGGGGCAGTACACGGTGATGGCGTCTTGCATGAACGGCCGCACCTGCGCAACCGTTAAGCCTTGCGATTGCAGCTCGCCGGCGATCTTCGACATGGCGACCCTGAACGGGCTCGGGTGCCCACCGAAGCGGAAGTTATACACATCGGCACGAGAAAGACCATCGTTGTCGCACCGTTCGTGCGCAATAGCGATCATGCGATCGGGTCGACCGACATTCAACCCATCATTCGATAGCAACCCCAAAAACTGGGCATCCAGTGTGTCGGCGTGCGCGACAGCGCCCGCGACCAGTACAGCCGCGACGGCCACAAAAGCCGGACAGAACGGACTTGCAGTCATGGTTAAGTGTGGCATCCATCGCTGACAACCGCGAGTCGCGGCCGCTACCCAGCCGAGCCGATGAAACCCAACATCAGGTCGGCAACGCGCTCCGGCTGGTCGAGCTGCAGGAAGTGTCCGGCATGGTCGATGATGGCCACGTCACTGTGGTCCGGCAGCGCTCGTGGAACCCAGTGTGCGAAAGCCGCCGTCATGCAACCGTCGTCGCGTCCGTGTAAGTACAAGCTCGGCAATGCCGGCGCTGATGTCCAATGCCGGTGCAATTCGGCGTACCGCGTCGGCGGGCGGGTGTTTCGGATCGTGGCCCGGTAGGGGCCGAGCGCGGCACGCCAACTCTCCGGTGTCCCGATCGCGGCGTCGACATGGCGCAGATCTTCTTTGGCGTCATAACCCGGTGACCATCGTCTCCACAGCCGTGGCAGCACCCAAGACGCGGATCGCTCTGGCAGCCAAGGTAATTGGAAGTAGCTGATGTACCAGCTGCGCAGTAGCTGCGGTAGGAGTTGCGCGAGGAGCCGGGCCCGATCGGGCAGCGCACCCAATGGACGAAACGCCGCAGCCGGAGGGACCGACATGATCACCGCTTTCGCGAACGGACTGTCCGGAATCGCCGCCAAGCCACTGGCTGCCAGCCCGCCCCAGTCGTGGCCGATCACCACGTCGCGATCGGTGCCGCCAGCCGCCGACCGCACCTGGAGCGCGTCGTCCATCAGCGCCCCGATGTGATAGCTACCGTCGGAAGGAATCGACGAGGGCGCGTAGCCACGCATGAACGGCGCGACCACTCGCCAGCCCGCCTCGGCGAGCCGCGGCGCGACATTACGCCACCCGTAGGGTGTATCGGGAAATCCGTGCAGGCACAGCGCAATCGGGCCGTCAGCTGGCCCCCACGTCAGGGCCTTCAGCTCTACGGCGGGAGCATGCACATCAATCCAGCGGGGTCCAACCATCACCTAATCCTCAAAATTGGTCGAATCCGGAGACCAGCCAGCGATCGCCAATTTTATCCAGCGTGAGCCGGACACTGGAGTCGGCATCGGCCGGCGCAGAGTTACCGATCTTGATCGTCTGGTTGACGAAAACCAGGACTACCGCGTGATTGTCCATGATCGACTCCGACACCGCCCCGGGAACCCTGGCCGTCGCTACAACGTGTCCTTCTTTCGCATTCGGGATGAGCTCCTCCTGCGTCTGCCGTGTGTAGGTGTCGAGGAAATTGCCGGTCAATCGCTGCCGCGCGGCCGCCACGTCACGATCCACGGTGTCGAAGCGGAACGTCAACAGTACGACGGTGGAATCCCTTGCCGCGGCAACTGATTGGCTGCGAGCAAGGTCGTTATTCCGAACCGACGAGTCGTTCCACTTGAGCAGACCCGCCGCGATCGCCAGCAGCAGTGCAAGCGCAGGAAGCAAGCCGTAGACCAGCACGCGCGACCAGTTGACGCCTCTTAATTGTGTCATGGCACGAACACCACATCGGAAACCTTGGCGATATCGCCCTCCTGTTTCACAGTGACCCGTATCCGCCAAAACTGCGGCCCCTGATGGGTTTGTGCGGGATCCGACGACTTCACGGTCACCGCTACCAACACCTTGCCCTGGTCGCCCTTTCGCGATTCCAGCCCAGCGTCAGTGGCGGTGGCTACCAACTGGGATCGCATCCGCTGGGCGTTGGCGATGTATGACTGCTTGCGGCGCGCGAAGCTGTCGTAGAACTTGCCAGTCGCAGAGTCCAGGATCCGTTGCGCGTCAGCATCGGCGTGCTGATAGTCGACCGTTAGGAGGCTCGCCGCGCCCTGGCGAGCTGATTGCACGAAGAGGTTGCGCTGCGCCTCGAGATTGTCGGCCTCATACGCTCGGAACCCCAGCCAACCGACCAGCCCTGCCAACAGAACGCCCGCGACCAGGCCGGCGACCAGCGCGATCCGATCGACCTGGTTCGCGGATTGGATGGGCCGAAGATATACGACGTCTGGCTCACCGCCGGCGCTAGCAGCATCGTCGGGCATACCACCCAACGTACGGGTCTGCCGAGGGCAGACATGTCCGGGTCAAACGCTGATCGCCGCAGAGGCTTTACGCCGCTGCCGCCGCAGCTTCGAGGTCGGCGACAACGATCTTGCGCATTTCCAGCATCGCTTTG
>NZ_JBATXN010000381.1:0-1655 GCF_049673265.1 Mycobacterium sp.
ACTCGGCGCCGTCGCGTCTGTCGGGTGCCAGCGCGCCCGCATTCACCATGGCATCGAGTGCCTTGACCAACGCCAGATATGGCGGAGCGCTGGCTGTTTCGGTATTCTGGCCGCCCCCGAAGAATGCGACCGCGAACCACCCCGGCTCGTCCAACGCAAACTTGATGTAGCCGATGCCGACGGCCCGCAACAGCTCAGTTGAGCCCCGCCGGCGCACTGAGGTCCGCATCCGCGCCGTCATCCGATGCTGGATCGCGTTCGCAACGGCCTGAAGCAATGCGTCGCGGTCGGCGAAATGGCGGTAGGCGGCATTGGGTGAAACCCCAACGCGCCGAGTCGCTTCGCGAATTGTCAGCGCCTCTGGCCCACCGGACCGGGTGAGCTGAAGGCCGGCGTGGATCAATGCCGCCCGCAGATCTCCGTGGTGATAGCCGCTCTTCAAAATCGCCAACCCTTGACCGTCCTTGGGTCCAAAGTGTACGGTGTGAACATTATCATGTTGACGCCGTGAACATAAGACGAAGGGGGTTGTTGTGACAACCGCAGGATTGCCGCCCGTCGTGGACCAGGAGACCTGGCAGCGCGAATTAGACGCCCTGCGTGTCCGGGAGAAGGCAGCGACCCGTGAGCTTGACGCGATCGCCGCCCAGCGGCGGAGGCTGCCGATGGTTGCGATGCCGGATTACACGCTGGAAGGCGAGAACGGATCCGTTCGGTTAGCCGATGTCTTCGAAGGCAAATCACAGTTGATCGTCTACAACCACATGTGGTTTCCGGGCGAGGAATGGCAGTGCCCTGGCTGCACCGGCTTTACCTCGCAATTCACCCGGCTGGAGTTCCTGGACAACTGGGACGCCCGGTTCGTCATCGTCACGCAAGGCCCTATCGACGAAGCGCTCGCATACAAGCGCCGGGTCGGGAACCAGATGACCTGGTACTCGACGGCCAACAGCCCGTTCGGTCTCGACGTCGGAGCTCCTCCGGGTGGCGGATTCGCCGTCAATGTCTTTTTGCGCGACGGGGATCACGTCTACCGCACCTGGCACACCGACGGGCGCGGCACTGAACAGCTAAGTCATTCGTTCGCATTGATCGACCTGCTGCCGTACGGCCGCCAGGAGGAGTGGCAAGACTCACCGGACGCCTGGCCGCAGTCTCCCACCTACAGCCGGTGGGCCAGCTCGCAAGACATCGCCAAAGCATACGGAACCGTCCAACCCGAAGGAGCAAGATGACCACCACAACAACTGGCCTGACGACGATAAGCCTGGTGTGCGTGCCGACACCCGACCAGGACAAAGCGGTCGGGTTCTACGAGTCGCTCGGCTTCGAGAAGCGAACCGACCAGCCGTTCGGTGGCGGCTACCGGTGGATCGAGGTTTACCCGCCCGAGGGCGGGACCGGCATCGCGCTCGCTCCACCGCCGCCGGACAGCGGACCGGTGCAACCGACCATCACGGGTATCACGCTGACCACCAGCGACATCGACGCCACCCACTACGCGATGAAGCAACTCGGCGTCGACGTTGATGCGCAGGTGTCGCGAATGGGCGAGCCGGTTCCACCGATGT
This sequence comes from Mycobacterium sp., assembly GCF_049673265.1. Taxonomy (GTDB): domain Bacteria; phylum Actinomycetota; class Actinomycetes; order Mycobacteriales; family Mycobacteriaceae; genus Mycobacterium. Next base: position 1,572 of record NZ_JBATXN010000381.1, read on the forward strand.
TCTGGTTCCGCGACCCGACCGGGCACACGCTGATGGTCGTGGAGTCCTGACTAGGGGTGACCGGTTACTGCACGAAGCCGGACG
>NZ_JBATXN010000382.1:0-2916 GCF_049673265.1 Mycobacterium sp.
AAGACGCCCAGCTCGTATCACTTTGCAGGAGGTGATCGAGTGAGTCGACTGACCAGCGCAGCTGACGCTGAAGCCAATTTGATGAAGGCGCTCTATGACGAGCACGCCGGGGCTTTGTGGCGGTATGCGATGCGGTTGACCAGCGACGCCAGTCGTGCCGAAGACGTGGTCCAGGAGACGCTGTTGCGGGCTTGGCAGCATCCGGAGGTCATCAGCGACAGCGAGCGTTCGGCGCGTGCATGGTTGTTCACCGTCGCGCGCAACATGATCATCGATGAGCGACGCAGCCCGAAATTCCGCAATGTCGTTGCTTCGCTGGACGAGGCGGGCGCACCCGAGCGGTCGGTTCCCGACGAGGTCGACTCTGCACTCGACCGGCTGCTGATCGCCGACGCGATGGCGCAAATGTCGCCAGAACATCGAGCCGTTGTCGAGCGGTCCTACTACCGGGGCTGGAGCACCGCTCAGATCGCTGCCGATCTTGATATCGCTGAAGGCACCGTGAAATCGCGTCTACACTATGCCGTACGCGCATTGCGACTCACTCTGCAAGAGATGGGGGTGACCCGATGACGATGCGACATGCCAACCTGCCGGTCGTGGATACCCCCATCCGGGGGGCCATCGGCTCCGAATATTCAATGACCACTGCATATTCAATGACCACTGCACATGGGGGCACACGATGAGGTTGATCCAGGGCTTCGGTCCGCCAGGCGAGAGCGACTTGCCGGCGGGCGACAGCCACGAGTACGCGACGTGGGATGCAGCCTACGTGCTGGGGTCGTTGTCACCGGCCGACCGGCGCGACTTCGAGGCGCACCTAAGCGGGTGCCCGTCGTGCAGTCAGGCCGTCGCCGAACTCAGCGGCATGCCGGCCCTGCTGTCCAAGCTCGATAGCGACACCGTGGCCTCGATCAACGAGGGCGACCACGTCACCGAGGCGCCTCCGGACCTGCTGCCGTCGTTGCTGTCGGCAGTGCGCCAGCGGCGGCGCCGCTCGCGCGTGATGACATGGGCATCTTCGGCCGCTGCCGCTGCAGTGCTGGCGATCGGTGTGTTCGTCGGTGTTCCCGGCCTCACGGGCCATTCCCCGACGTCGGCGCCGCCGCAGGCGAGCAGCGCATCGGCCCTGCCGATGGACCAGGTCGGAACGAAGGCGCTGGCCTCGACAGTGACGCTGTCCAGCCAAAACTGGGGCACCGTCATCGACCTGCGGTGCGTCTGCCTGGCGCCGGTGTACGCCCGCCATGACAAGCTGGCGATGGTGGTGGTGAACCGCGACGGCACCCACACCCAGCTGGCGACCTGGGTAGCCGACCCCGGCCATACCGCGACGCCCGCCGGCAGCATCTCGACGCCGACCGATCAGATCGCAGCGGTGCAAGTGGTTTCCGCCGACAACGGCAAGGTGCTGCTCGAGCGCTCGCTGTAAACCCAGCCGACTACCCGCGAGCCATCCAGCTGTGGAACATGCCGTCCGGGTCGTAGCTTGCGCGTACCTGATCCAGGCGCGCCATGTTCGGATCGGTGATGAACTTCGCCGGACGTCGGGCCAGATTTTCGTCGGCGAGTGAGATGCCGGTCGCCAGGTGCGACATCGCCGCCATATTCGATGGGGCCCAATTGCGATAGCGTTCGTCGTCGGCCGGATCGTGCCAGGCGGTGTAGAGCGCCAGATAGATCTCGTCCTCCAGGCCGTAGACCTTGTCGGTGCGGTCCGCGGACGGTTTCCAGCCGGCGAATACAAAGTGCGACGGGTGGGGTGGCATCGTCTCGATGATCTTGCGGATTCCCGGCAACAGCTGTTCGGCCGAGGCTGACGTGAACATGTTGTCAACGCTGTAGCGATGCGTTGAAGGGTATTTGGTCATCACCGCCGCATACCAATTGGCCAGCGTCGTCGGCATATACGGAAGGCTGACGGTCGCATGGTCGATCACCGGGCAGGTGCCCAGGGCCGCAAGCGCTTTGGTGGCTTCGTCTTCGGAGTCAGCGAAGACCGGCGAGGCGATGGTGATGCCGAGCTTCTCGGACCCAGTTTCCGGTGCGCCGTAGGAGGTCAAGATCTGCATTTCGACTCGGTCGTCGATTTCGCTGCTGATTGTGCGTCCCCAGCTGAACACCTCGTCGGCGACCTCGATCGGGTACATGTACAAACAGGTGCCCAACACAGCCGGGCGCCGGTGCAGCCGCAAGGTGAATGAGGTGACCACGCCGAAGAAACCCGGCCCGCTACCGCGAGCGGCCCAGTACAGATCGGCGTGATTGTCCGGATCGCAGTAGATCAGTTCACCATCGGCGGTGACGATTTCCAGGCCAAGCACGCTCTCACACGCTGGCCCGACGACCTTGCTGTTCCAGCCGTAGCCACCCTGCAGCAGATAGCCGCCCAGCCGAATGCCTTCACAGTGGCCCGCGGGAAAGAACAGGCCTTGCGAGTCAAGATCTGTCGCAAAGACGCTGGCGATCTTGCCGGGTCCGACGCGCGCGGTCATCCGATCGGTGTCGACGCTGCAATGATCGAGGCGACTGACGTCGAGCAGCATGCCGCCGTCACGCAGATGGCTGGCGTTCCAGCTGTGTCCGCCTGAGCGGACGCCGATGTGAAAGCCGTGAGCCCGGGCGTGGCGCACCGCCGCGACGACGTCGTTAGTCTCGCAGGCCTGCATGATGACCGCCGGAAAGCGGTCCGGCAGAAGGCTATTCCACACCGCTGCGCGGCGGGCGGCTTCGTATTCATCCGTGCCGCGGTAGAAGAAGTGTTTTTCACGCAGTGACGCCATTGCAGTCCCCTTAAACCGCTGCCGAACGCTCAGCCCGGTCGGCGGTGTGCGACCCGGCCGCCAGGTATGCCGCGACCTGATCGGCCAATGGCGTTGCGGCCAGGCGGATCGCCCGCAGCGGGCCCCTGGG
>NZ_JBATXN010000383.1:0-6017 GCF_049673265.1 Mycobacterium sp.
GCCCATCGGTTTTCGACAACGCGGCACGAATCAATTCAGTGCCGATACCGCGCCGGCGGGATTGCGGATGTACCACCAACTCCGCCATGCCGAACCCATCTTGCTGGCCCGGAGAGAGATTCAGATAACCGATGATTCGCTCGCCGCCGCCCTGTTGACGAGCGGTGGCCAGCAGGTGCCCGGTACGGCGATGCGCCAACTCCCGCAGAACTTGCTCGCCGACAGGGGCCACGTCGTCGAATTCACCTGCCGCGCTGACCAGTTCACGTATCTGTTGCTGCTCCTCCGCAGCCAGCTCCACCCGCCACTCGAGGGACGTCACTGGCTGCGCAACGGATCGACCAGCGGCTCCTGGCGACTCTCTGCCTCCGGTTCGTCGTCGGCGGGGGCGGCTTCGCCGCTCGGTGGCCGGCCGCGGCTCGGGCGGACCGCCTTGTAGCCCACGTTGCGTACCGTGCCGATCAGCGACTCGTACTCCGGCCCGAGTTTGGCCCGCAGCCTGCGCACATGCACGTCAACCGTGCGGGTGCCACCGAAGAAGTCGTATCCCCATACTTCGTGCAACAGCTGGGCCCGGGTGAATACCCGGCCGGCATGCTGCGCCAGATACTTCAGTAGCTCGAACTCCTTATAAGTGAGGTCCAACGGACGTCCACGCAACCGCGCGGTGTAGGTGCTCTCGTCGATCACCAGTTCGCCGAGGCTGATCTTGCCGACGCTTTCCTGGTCCTGCAGGCTGCCCTTGCGGCCGATCAGCAGTCGGAGCCGGGCATCGATCTCGGCCGGCCCGGTGCCGGGCAGCAGGATCTCGTCCAGGCCCCAATCGGCGTTGACGGCCACCAGGCCGCCCTCGTTTACCACCACCACCGCCGGAATCGAGCGGCCCGTCGAACTCAGCAACCGGCACAACCCACGCGCAGCGGGCAGGTCAAGTCGCGCGTCGACGATCAGGATGTCGGCGCTACCTGCTTCCAGCAACGAGGAAACATCGGGCGGCGCTGTACGCACGTTGTGCGCTAGCAGCGACAACGACGGTAGGACCACGTCCGGATGCGGCTCCGCGGCCAGTAGTAGTAGATCCAACAAGCCCCTCCAGCGTCGTGGGAAAGGCGCCTCCCAAATTCATGGCGAGGTGTGAAGTTATCGGCCTGGTTATCAAACGATAGCGTGAACCCTCCAAGTCAGCGCGGTGACGATGCCGACCGGAACGGTCTGAGCGGGAAGCGCGCAATTAGACCCAGCGCGGCGACGCTGCAAACCTGCCGCCGAGGTCCGCCACAATATGCGGATGCGTAAGGTGCTGGTCGCTGCGGGAGCGGTGGTACTGGCCGTCGTGATCGTGGCAGTGGGAGCCGCCTGCGTCGACTTCGGGACCACGATCTACGCCGAATATCGCCTGGCCCGTACAGTGCGCCAGACAGCCAACCTGGGTTTCGATCCCTTCGTCGCGATCATCGGCTTCCCGGTAATCCCGCAGGCGATGCGCAACCACTACCGAGAGGTGGAAATCAAGGCCAGCGCAGTGGACCGTCCGGTGATCGGGAAAGCCACGCTGGAGGCGACCATGCATTCAGTTGACCTAAGCGACACGTCCTGGCTGATCGGGCCGAGCGCCAAGCTCCGGGTCGGCAAGCTGGAGAGCCGGATCATCATCGACTCGCTGCATCTTGGCCGCTACATGGGTATCCGCGATCTGATGGTCGAGGCGCCGCCTCAGGAGACCAACAACGCGACCGGCGGAACAACCGAATCGGGGATCTCGGGCAGCCACGGTCTGGTGTTCACCGGCACCCCCAAGTCGGCCCACTTCGACAAGCGGGTCAGCGTGTCCGTGGACCTGTCGATGGCCGGCGACGACGAGACCACCCTGGTGTTCACCCCTACCGGTGTGCTGACCGGCCCGGATACCGCCAACCAGAAGGTTCCCGACGACAAGCGCGACGCGGTGCTGGCCGCATTCGCCGGCAAGCTGCCCGACCAAAGGCTTCCGTTCGGGCTGACGGCGACGAGTCAGGGCGCCCGCGGCTCCGACGTCATCATCGAGGGCATCAACAAGGGATTAACGATCACGCTCGACGGGTTTAACCGGGCATGATGCCCTCGATCGTCGCCGTTGTGGCTGCGCTGGCGGTGGCAGCCGTCGCCGGCTGGCTGCTGACCCGGCGCACCGGCGCTGTCCGGCCGACCGATTCCGGGGCGGAACTGGACACCAGCGACTTGGGCCTGTCGGCCGCCGGGCCGACCGTCGTACATTTCAGCGCGCCATGGTGCTCGCCGTGTACCCACGTGCGCCGGGTGGTCACCCAGGTGTGTGACGACCTCGGTGATGTCGCGCATGTGGAAATCGACATGGACGCCAATCCAGCGGCCGCGCGACGTCTTTCAGTTTTATCGCTGCCCACTACTTTTATCTTCGACTCGCACGGACGTCAGCGATACCGCGCCGCGGGTGTCCCGAAAGTCGATGACCTGCGGTCGGCGTTGACTCCGCTGTTGGCTTGATGCCGTGGCCATTGGGTAAGCTGTCCGACGTGTCCGCCCGCCTCGAGCTCCTGCTCACCAAGCGCCGCACAGTTGATCTGTGCCGCATCGCGGGCTGCTGCTGTTGTTGTTGTAGTTGCTGAGTAGCCGCGCATTCGCGCGCCGCGCTCGGAGCAGCCAGGAACAAACACCTTGGCGCGCGTCCCCCATACCCCTGCACAAAGCAGCTAGGAGCACCATCATGTCGAGCACCAGCACCATCGACCAGGTCGATGTTCGCGGGCCTCGATTCGTCGCCTGGATCACCACCGTCGTGCTGGTGACCACCCTCGTCGTTTGCGGGGTCAGCGCGCCCGCCGCCGCGATCATCCTGGGCCTGCAGGCCGTCATCTTCGCAATCGGCGCCACGGCCGGCCCGCGCCGCCACCCCTACGCCCTGATCTTCGCCAATCTGGTGGCCCCGCGCCTGGGACCGGTCCGTGAACGCGAGCCGGTGCCTCCCCTGAAGTTCGCCCAACTGGTCGGCCTGGTCTTCGCCGTCATCGGCGCGGCCGGGTTCGCTTCCGGTACGCCGCTGGTCGGCCTCATCGCTACCGCAGCAGCATTGGTGGCGGCTTTCCTCAACGCAGCTTTCGGGATCTGCCTGGGCTGCCAGCTCTACCCGCTCGTCGTGCATCTGAAGCCCACTTCCAGGACTTCCGAGCCCGCATAACCCCCGAAAGGATCCACCACATGGCACGCTCCGACGTCCTGGTCTCCACCGACTGGGCCCAGAGCAATCTCGACGCCGCGAACACGGTCTTCGTTGAAGTCGACGAGGACACCAGCGCATACGACGTCGGTCACATCCCCGGCGCGGTCAAACTGGACTGGCGTACCGATCTGCAAGACCCCGTCAAGCGTGACTTCGTCGACGCCCAGCAGTTCTCCAAGCTGCTGAGTGACCGCGGCATTGCCAACGACGACACCGTGATCCTCTACGGGGGCAACAACAATTGGTTCGCCGCCTACGCGTACTGGTATTTCAAGCTGTATGGCCATGACAACGTCAAGCTGCTCGACGGCGGCCGCAAGAAGTGGGAGCTCGACGCGCGGCCGCTGTCGACGGAGACCGTGCAGCGGCCCGCGACGTCGTACAGCGCCAAGGCGCCCGACAACAGCATCCGGGCGTTCCGCGATGAAGTCATCGCGGCCATCAACGCCAAGAACCTGGTGGATGTCCGCTCACCCGACGAGTTCTCCGGCAAGATCCTGGCGCCAGCCCACCTGCCTCAGGAGCAAAGCCAGCGACCCGGCCACATCCCCAGCGCGATCAACGTGCCGTGGAGTAGGGCCGCCAACGAAGACGGCACGTTCAAGTCCGACGAGGACCTGGCCAAGCTCTATGCCGACGCCGGTCTGGACGGGTCGAAGGAAACGATTGCGTACTGCCGAATCGGCGAGCGCTCGTCGCACACCTGGTTCGTTTTGCAGGAATTGCTGGGCCACAGGAATGTCAAGAACTACGACGGCAGTTGGACGGAATACGGCTCCCTGGTGGGCGCCCCGATCGAGTTGGGAAGCTGATATGTGCTCTGCACCGAAGCAAGGACAGACGTTGCCGGCCAGCGTCGACCTGGAGAAGGAGACGGTGATCACCGGTCGGGTTGTCGACGGGGACGGCCAGGCCGTCGGCGGCGCCTTCGTGCGCCTGCTGGACTCCTCCGACGAGTTCACCGCTGAGGTCGTCGCATCGGCCACCGGTGACTTCCGGTTCTTCGCCGCACCCGGATCCTGGACGCTACGCGCCCTATCGGCTGCTGGTAACGGTGACGCGGTGGTGAACCCGTCGGGCGCCGGGATCCACGAGGTCGACGTCAAGATCGCCTGAGCAGTCTCCCCGACGAGTCCGCGCATCGTTGTCGAACTAGACTCGTCGGCGTGGTTTTGCTCTTCGAGCTCATTCTTGTCGGGATGACCGTGTTCATCTCATGGTTCGCGCTGTACATGCTCTACCGGCTCATCACTGACGAGTCGTGACCTCCGAGGGCCCTGACGGACCGGCCGGATCCCGTGGTTCCGGAGACCGTGCCGTGGCCGCAGCCGCCCAACGCGCCAAAGTGACCGCGGCGCGCAACATCCCGGTCTTCGACGACCTGCCTATCCCCGCTGACACGGCGAACCTCCGCAAAGGCGCAAATCTGAATGACGCCCTGCTGGCTTTGCTTCCGCTGGTTGGCGTTTGGCGCGGCGAAGGAGAGGGCCGCGGAGCCGACGGCGATTACCGGTTTGGGCAGCAGATCGTGGTTTCACACGACGGCGGCGACTACCTCAACTGGGAGGCGCGGTCGTGGCGGGTCTCCGATACCGGCGACTACCAAGGACCCGATCTGCGGGAAACGGGCTATTGGCGCTTCGTGAAGGATCCCCACGACCCGAGCGAATCTCATGCCATCGAGTTGCTGCTGGCGCACTCCGCCGGCTACGTCGAGCTGTTTTACGGACGGCCACTCAACCAGTCGTCGTGGGAATTGGCCACCGATGCGTTGGCCCGCAGCAGATCTGGTGTGCTGGTCGGCGGCGCTAAGCGGCTCTACGGCATCGTCGAGGGCGGCGACCTGGCCTACGTCGAAGAACGGGTGGACGCAGACGGCGGGTTGGTGCCGCATTTGTCGGCGCGGCTCTCGCGGTTCGTCGGCTGACACCCGTCGGCAGCAGCATCCGAATCCTGCCCGGCCAGAGCGAGGATGCGTTATCGTCGCATCGCAGTTTGCCCGTTCGCCCCCGTGCCGGAGGAGACTGCTATGGGGCTGTTTGTCAGCTACTCAAGCCAAGACCGGTCGGCCATCGAGCCTTTGACGACGGCGCTTCGACGGGCCCGCCAGCAGGTTTGGTTCGACGAAGACCTCGGCGGCGGGCAAGCCTGGTGGAACGAAATCCTCGAGCAGATCCGCGCTTGCGAGGTCTTCATCGTCGCGCTGTCGAATCACTCGCTGGAGTCCAAGCCCTGTCAGGCCGAGCTGCGCTATGCGCAGGCGCTGCAGCGACCCATCCTTCCTGTTCGGATCGGCCCGGTCGACAGTATGCGGGCCAATCCGCTTGCCGCACTGCAGGTTATCGACTACCAGAGCCCGACCGTTGACACCGGTATCCAGTTGGTCACCGCTGTCCACGCGTTGGCCGCAAAGCAGCCGCCATTGCCCTCGCCGCTGCCCGACGAACCGCCGGTGCCGTTTGCCTACCTGATGCGCCTGTCCACTACCCTCGCCGAGCAAGATCTGGACCCTCGTCAGCAAACCCACTTGCTTACCGAACTCAAGTCCGGGCTCGAAGAGGACGGCGACGATCCCACGGCCCGAAACGACATCGCCCGTCTGCTGCGAATGCTGCGCGACAGAAGCGATGTCACCTACCGCACGCGAACCGAAATCGAGGAACTGCTCGCGTCGGTCGATACCAAGGCCGCGGTCGCGGACGCCCCGACCGTGGCAGCGCGGCCGCAGCACGAGCACCCGGTGGCGCGGGCTGCCACCCCCGCAACGCCGCCAACCGAATCG
>NZ_JBATXN010000384.1:0-3533 GCF_049673265.1 Mycobacterium sp.
AGCAACAGTGAGCCGATCGCGTCGGCGCCGGACTTGTGCACCCGGTAGCCGGCGACCACGCAGTCGGCGGTGCGCTGATGCTTGATCTTGAACATGACGCGCTTGTCCGGCTGGTAGGTGATCGTCAGCGGCTTGGCGACGACGCCGTCGAGGCCGGCTCCCTCGAACTCGTCGAACCATCGCTGCGCCGTTGCCAGATCGGTCGTCGCGGGCGTGACATGAATCGACGGACCCGAGCCGGCCAGGGCGTCGACGAGGGCCGCGCGGCGCTCGGCGAAGGTTCTACCGGTGTAGTCGTCATCGCCGAGGGCGAGCAGATCGAACGCGATGAACGACGCGGGCGTCTTTTCGGCGAGCATCCGCACCCGCGAATCGGCCGGATGGACGCGCTGCTGCAGCGCCTCGAAGTCCAACCCGTGGTCGGTGGCGATGATGATTTCACCGTCGATCACACACCGTTGCGGCAACTCGGCCTTGGCGGCCGCCATCAGTTCGGGAAAGTAGCGGGTCATCGGTCGCTCGTTGCGACTGCCCAACTCGACCTGATCGGCGTCGCGGAAGCAGATGGACCTGAACCCGTCCCACTTCGGCTCATAGGACGAATCGGGCGGGATCGAGGAAACCGACTTGGCCAGCATCGGCGAGACCGGTGGCATCACGGGGAGGTCCATGGACACATTGTGCTGGAATCGGAATATGGCTGCGTCAGCAGAAGAACTCAACGTCGACGGGATCGGGGTTCGGCTCACCAACCCGGACAAGGTGTATTTCCCCGCCCTGGGGGCCAACGGAACGAAACGCACGCTTGTCGAGTACTACCTGGCCGTCGCGCGCGGGCCGATGCTCACCGCGCTGCGTGACCGGCCAACTCACCTGCAGCGCTTCCCGGATGGCATCGACGGCGAGGAGATCTACCAGAAGCGCATCCCGCAGCACCATCCCGACTATCTGGAAACGTGCCGGGTGACGTTTCCGTCCGGGCGGACAGCTGACGCGTTGAAGGTGACCCATCCCGCCTCGATTGTGTGGGCCGCGCAGATGGGCACCATCACATTGCATCCGTGGCAAGTGCGCTGCCCGGATACCGAGCATCCCGACGAGCTGCGCGTCGACCTGGATCCGCAACCCGGCACCGGCTTCAACGAGGCCCGGGCCGTCGCTGTCGACGTATTGCGGCCACTGCTCGACGAACTCGGGCTGGTCGGCTACCCGAAGACGTCTGGCGGCCGCGGTATCCACGTGTTCCTGCGCATCAAAACCGATTGGGATTTCATCGCGGTGCGCCGCGCAGGCATCGCGCTGGCACGCGAAGTGGAGCGCCGTGCGCCGGAGGCGGTGACGACGTCGTGGTGGAAAGAAGAACGGGGCGAGCGCATCTTCGTCGACTACAACCAAAACGCGCGCGACCGCACCTTCGCGTCGGCGTATTCGGTGCGGCGCACCGCGATCGCGACGGTGTCGACGCCGCTGAGTTGGGCGGAGCTGGCCACCGCCGATCCCGACGACTACACCATGGCGACCGTGCCCGACCTGGTGGGCCGCCGCGATGACCCCTGGTCCGAAATGGATTCGCTCGATCAGTCGATCGCGCCGCTGCTCGAAATGGCCGACGCCGACGACGAGCGTGGACTCGGCGACCTGCCGTATCCGCCCAACTACCCGAAGATGCCGGGGGAGCCCAAACGCGTTCAGCCGAGCCGGGATACGGATCGGAAGAAGGATCGCTAGAGCCGGCTTGCGGCGAATCCGGCGGCCTGGTTGGTCATCCCGGTCTGGACGTAAGCGGTGTGTGCGGCACCGTTTCTGCCTTCGGAGCAAATTGGGTCGTTGGGAACGCACATGTCAATGGTCTTGGGACGATAAAGCGGACTGATGGTGGGCAGTCGGCCGCCCCCCAACGTCCTCGCGAATGTGCTTTCGGGATTGCCGAACAGGGCCACGGCGGCGACGTGATTGGCCACTTGCGGCGGCATGGAATCGGTCGACATGTCGATCACGCCCGCGCCCTGCGAATATCCGCCGAGCACCATTCTGGTGTTGGGGCAGTTCGCAGCCATGCTTTCGATATGAGCCCGCGCATCCCCGGCGCCGGCAAGAGAACTGCTGCCAAATGCGTCGGTCGCGGGGTAGTTGACTGCGTAGACGCCGACAGATCGCCCACGAGCTTGCGAGCGAAGTGAGTCCACGAATGCCTGACCGACCCCACCGACTCCCGGTGGTTCGTTGGTGCCGCGGGCAAAGACCACCTCGACGTCGGGGCATGGCGCGGCGGTGGCGGACGGGATGACGGTGGCCGGGCTCAGCAGTGCCCCTGTGGTCGCGACCGACACACCAAGGATGCGGGTAATCATCCTTGGATGTCGCCGTATGGCGGGCAATCGTTACGACGCTCGGCTCGGACAACTCCGACATCGGACGGCAAGTCCAGGTCGTCGATGCCGGGCGGATGCGTTAGAGCCGAGTCGCGACGAATCCGGCTGCCTGGTTGGTCGCATCGGGAACGTAGCCGAGGTGCGCGAGAATGTTTCCGCCCTCGGCGCAGATCTGGTCGTCGGGGAGGCAGATATCGATGGTCTTCGAGCTGTAGCTCGGGTTGATCGGTGGAATTTGGTTGTCCGACAACTGCTTTGCGTAGCTGCTCTGAGGGTTTCCGAATAAGGCAACGGCGGCAACGTGATTGGCGACCTGCGGGGCCAACTGTTGGCTGGTCATGTCCATCACGCCCGCGCCCTGCGAATATCCGCCCAGCACGATTTTGGTGTTCGGGCAGTTCGCAGCGATGCCCTGGACGTGAGCGACGGCGTCGGCGGCGCCGGCCCTCGCGCTATCGACGTAGTTGGGGGTCGCGGGGTAGTTGACCGGGTAGAGATTCACCGACTTTCCGGGTAGCTGCGCGGTAAGCGAGTCGATGAAGGCTTGGCCGGCCCCACCGACGCCGGTGGGCTCGCCAGTGCCGCGGGCGAACACCACCTCGGCGTCCGAACATGGATCGGCAAGGGCCACCGGCATGGCCACCGGCGCGGCTGACATGGCCCCCGCCGTAACCAGCGCGGTACCAACGAGGCGAGCAAAGCTCCGGTTACGCATCTTGCCAATGCTGCCATCTGGCCGGAGTAGGAGTAATAGCGTCCCCCTCATGATCGCATCGCGGCGCGGCGACGCGGCTCTGCTGGAGGCAGACAATGGCCTGCCCCGCGGCGTCCAGGGCGCCGCCGATCCGCGTTTTGCCAACGTGATCCGGATCTTCGCCCGGTTGTTTCCCGGGCGCCGATTCGGCGGCGGGACGTTGGTCGTCTATATCGAAGGCCGCCCGGTAGTCGACGTCTGGATCGGATGGTCAGACCGGGTTGGCGAGACGCCGTGGACGGCCGACACCGGGGCGATGGTGTTCTCCGCTACCAAGGGTGTCGCATCCACGGTGATTCACCGGCTCGTCGACCGCGAGCTGCTGTGTTACGACACGCCTGTCGCCGACTACTGGCCGGAGTTCGGAGCCAACGGCAAAGCCGACATCACTGTCCGCGACGTCCTGC
>NZ_JBATXN010000385.1:0-5336 GCF_049673265.1 Mycobacterium sp.
CTTCAGCAGTCCGGCATGGTAAAACAGCGATTCCACGTTTTCAGGTTTCTCGGTTTCGCCGAAGTGCACTCGCCGTGCGCCGGTGCGCATGAACACGACTGCCCACATCACCCCGGAGTAGACGTAAAACCAGTGCAGGTCACCGACTTCGACGCCGGTGAGGCGCTGATAGGTGGCGCGGACGTCCTCTTCGCGCATCACCTCGGGCAGGCCCGGCAGTGTTGCCAGACCCGCGAGCTCCTGAAAGACCATGTGCGCGAAGATCATCCATGCGACGTCGAGCTCGCGTGGGCCCAGGGTCACCATCTCCCAGTCCAGTACCGCCACCGGCCGAAAGTCGCGGTATAACACATTGCCCACCCGCGCATCGCCCCAGAGCAGCACCGGCTCACGGGCGTCGGCCTCCGCCGGCCAGTTGTCCTCCAGCCACTTGAAAGTCTGTTCCAGCAATGATGAGCGGCCGATGTCGGGCACCGCGAAGTCGTACCAGGACCGCACCCAGTTGAAATGCCTGCGCAGCGCGGTGTCGCCCTGTTGGCCCTCGGCGAGAAAACCAAACGTGGCTTCGGCGTTCGGGATTGAATGCAGTGCTGCCAATACCCCGACAGTGGCGTCCTGCAGTTCACGTTGACGCTCGGGCGGAGCGTCGGCGAACCAGTTGCCGCCGAACGTGTAGGGCATGACGTCGGGCGGCACCTCGCCCTCGACGTAATCCATCAAGAAGAAGGGTGTCCCCAAGACGTCGCCGGTCGGTTCCAGCCAGCGCACCTGCGGAACCGGAACATCGGTCAGCTCGCCGACCGTCCGTATCACGTCGAACTGGTGGTCAAGCCGATAGGTCGGGAAGACCTGGATATCCTCGGCGGTGGGCGCCACCCGGGCCACCAGCTTCTGTGTCACCGGCTGGCCGGCCTGCTGCCAGCGGGCCGTCAAGATGATGGTCTCCGACGACATGCCGGTCGAGTCGATACCGCTTTCCACGGTGATCTCGGGCGCAGCGCCGCCCGGGAGCACCGTCGACAACCACTGCGACATCACCGCGGGCAGCGTGGTGACATCGCGGCTGGAGCGCTGGAGTCGGTCGACCTGAGAGAGCACAGGTTCATTGGCCACAGGTGCCTCCTTCATGAGGCAATTACGATACGCTAGGTAGCGTTATGAAAGCAGACCCGCCCTTGGTTGACAAGGCCCCGGGCGCCGGGCGGCCCCGTGATCCGCGTATCGACGCTGCCATATTGACGGCGACCGCGGATCTGCTTGTGCAAATCGGCTATTCGAACCTCACGTTGGCCGCGGTTGCCGAACGCGCCGGAACCACTAAGACCGCGTTGTATCGCCGGTGGTCGAGCAAGGCCGAATTGGTGCATGAGGCCGCGTTTCCGGTCGCGCCGACGGCGCTGGTCGCTCCGGCAGGCGACATGGCGGCTGATGTGCGGGCGATGATCGCTGCCGCGCGAGACGTGTTCACCACGCCGGTCGTGCGCGCGGCGTTGCCCGGACTGGTCGCCGACATGAGTGCGGACTCCGGGCTCAACGCCCGGGTGATGTCGCGTTTCGAGGATCTGTTCACCGCCGTGCGGGTGCGGCTGAGCGAGGGCGTCGACCGCAGCGAGGTGCATCCCGACGTCGATCCGGACCGGCTGATCGAGTTGATCGGTGGAGCAACGTTGTTGCGGCTGCTGCTGAGTCCGGACGAACAACTCGACGACGCCTGGGTGAATCAGACCGCCGCCATCCTCGTTCATGGTGTCACCCGAGAGGTAGGGTCGGGCCGGTGACCGGACGACTGGACGGTAGGGCCGCGATCGTCACCGGCGCCAGCCGCGGATTGGGCCGGGCGATCGCTTTGGCGCTGGCGGCTGAAGGCACGGCGGTCGCGGTGGTGGGGCGCACCGAAAGTGTTTGGGACGAGCGGCTGCCCGGGACCATCGGCGAGACCGTCGCCGATATCGAATCGGCTGGCGGACGCGCGGTCGCCATCCGAGCCGACCTGCTCGACCGCGACGATATCGCGCGGCTCGTCGGCCAGGCCCGAGATGCGTTGGGCCCCATCACAATTCTGGTTAACAACGCAGCGTTCACGGCACCCGGTCGTCCACCGAGGCCCGGCGACGACACCCGCGCCAAGCCGGCCAAAGCTGCGCCGGCCGCGGCGAAACCCGATTGGCCGCCGCTGCTCGGTACACCGCTGGGCGCCTACCGGCGGCACTTTGAGATCTCGGTATTCGCGGCCTACGAGTTGATCCAGCTGGTCTGCCCCGACATGATGGCCGCGAAAAGTGGCTCGATCATCAACATCACCTCCGTCGCATCGCGAATGCCGGGCGATGGGCCCTACCCGGACCGCAGCGGCGGCGTGCTGCCCGGCTACGGCGGATCCAAGGCCGCGCTCGAACACTTGACGTGGTGTGCGGCCTACGATCTGCAGGGCCACAGCATCGCGGTCAACGCCCTGTCACCGTCCAAACCGATTATGACGCCAGGACTTTCGTATTACGCCCCCGGATTCGACGACGTCGCGCACGCGGAGGAATTCGCCCGGGCGGCAGTGGAGTTGACACTGGTCGATCCGGAGGTCGTGACCGGGCGGACGATCGGTCATCTGCAGGTGCTCGACGGCAGCTTCCGGTCGTTCGCCGCGCCCTGAGCAGGCCTGATCCGGCTTGTCGGACCCCCGGGCCATACTGCGGTCGTTAATCCAATCTTGTTTCGAAGGGATGGCGAGCATGGCCAATGTGGTGAACTATTTCGAAATCGGCACCTCCGACGCCGGCGCTACGAGTGCGTTCTACGGCGGGCTGTTCGGGTGGCAGATCGATCAGTCCGGCGACTATCGCATGATCGACGGCGACAAGGGCGGGGTGTGGGACAGCTCGGCCATGGGCGGCGGGTCATACGCGATCTTCTACGTCCAGGTCGAGGACGTGAAGGCCACGATCGACAAGGCAACCGGACTTGGTGCGAAAGTGGTGGTGCCGTTCACCGACAACGGCCCACTCGAATTCGCTCATTTGCAGGACCCGCAGGGCAACCGGTTTGGGGTATGGCGGCCCAAGGGGTGACCGCCTCAGGGTCTTAGAACGGCTTCGTCGCGGTGACCGCGTTGATGATCACCGCGTGCAGCCGGTGCCAGTGCGGGGAGACGAATCCAGCACGCAGCAGCAGCCGGATCGCGCGGCGCCTGGTGCGGGCCTTGCCTCGGCGGCTGGTGAGCAGCGTCGGTGTCAGCCACCACGAGAACTGGTCGACCAACACCAGCCGGCCACCGGGGCGCAGCACGCGGGCACATTCGCGCAGGCCCGCCTGCTGGTCGCACCAGTGATCGAACGACGTCGTGCTGACGATCAGGTCGAACGTTGCATCGGGATAGCGGAGGCCCTCGGCGACCCCCAGTGAGAACGTGAGCCGGTTATCGTCGTTGAAAGCGTTTGCAGCCCTGATCATTTCAGGCGCGGCGTCGATGCCGACAAGCTGTTCGGCATCGGGGTAGCGCTCTGCCAGTGCGCGCAGCAGATAGCCGGTTCCGCAGCCCAAATCGAGCACCCGGTTGGGTGCTGCGACGGTAGCCACGGCGAGGTTGGCGGTGCGCTCCGAGATCTCGTGATGCAGCCGTCCCCGCCAGCCATGGTCATAGCTCGTGGCCCGATCGTTGAACTCGGCGACGTCGCGATAAGGCGGCACAGGCCTAGTGTGCCACCGGCCTGGGCTGTTCGGCGAGGCGTTTGATGTTGAGTAGTTGCCGGCGAGCCATGATGAGATCGCCGACCGATAGCCCGGGGACCAGCCAGCGGCTCATAGCCGTAACGATTTTCATCAGCAGCCGTGTTGTCCGGCCTTGCGGTACCAGGACATAAGAGATGCAGGCGCCCATAATTTCACCGGTGAACGCCTTGGGCCGATCGACGGCGAGGATGCGTCCGAAGCGGCGTGTTGCGGCTGTCGTGAACGGCTCGCCGACCACCGGCTCGGGCAAGCCCATCAACCGCTGCGGCGAGCGATGGCCCAGGTTGTCGATCCAGTCGTAGGAGTATGGCGCGATCCTGATCTGGCCAACCCACGGCCACAACGCTTCTGGTGTGGCGTGGACGGAAACCCCGCGCCATGCCTGCAGAGTCGGAGTGTGGACGAAGTCGTCGCATGGGTAGTGCCGGGCGACCTCGTCGTCCGTCACGTTCCACCGATCGCCGATCATCGAACTACCGTAGTGTCGGCGATGCCGCCTTGTCCGCGTTGACGCAATTTCGCAGCGCGACTGCGAGCAGTATGGTGCCCAGCGCCAGGCCGCCGAACTCGAGCACCCCGATGACCCTGCCGTCGGCGTGACCGGTATCGACGATGTGGCTCAGGGAATGCAGAGCCCAATGCGCTACCGCGAAAGCCAACGCCCCCACTCGCCATGTCGGCCAGCGCACTGCAGCGAGCAACAGCAGACCGAGCGGTAGCTCGAACGATGCGTTGTCGAAGATGTAGTGGTTGTTGCGCGGCCCAAACGCCCCGAGCGTGTCGAAAAACGCGCCCGGCGCCAACAGCATGAACAACCCCATCAGCGTCGAGTACGCCCCGAAACCGATCAACACTGCCGTTACGAACCGAGACCCGGTCGATACAGACATCGTCATAGTCCCAAGCTAGCGGCTAACTGGCTACAGACTAGGCTCCAATTCTATGTCAGTTTCGGGTACCACTTTGGGTCCGGAGCTGCTGGTGCAGCTGGATCGTGGCCGCTCGGAACCGTTGCACCGTCAGCTCGCCGAGGCACTGCGCGGCGCGATTCGTGCGGGCCGGATCATGCCGGGAAGCCGGGTGCCGTCCACCCGGGTGCTCGCCGCCGACTTGGGCGTCTCGCGCCGGCTCGTCGTCGACACTTACGACCAGCTGGCCGCCGAAGGATTTTTGGTCAGCAAGCGCGGATCGGGAACGCTTGTCGCCCGGGTTGACACGACAACAGGCGCGCCGTCTGCGCAGGGCGTTGCGTCACCGCATTACGACGTCGACTTCGCCCCGGGCGCACCCGATCTCGCCGGCTTTCCCCGCGATAGCTGGCTGCGCGCGTTGCGGCAGGGCTTATCGCAAGCATCGTCGGACATGTTCGGGTACGTCGAACCCCAAGGAATAGCCAGCGTGCGCGCGGCACTGTCAGAATACCTGGGGCGTACCCGTGGCGTGGTCGCCGACCCAACGCGCATCGTTATGTGTTCGGGCGTCACCCAGGGCGTCGGCCTGATCGCCCAGCTATTGCGGCGCCGAGGCGCTGTGCCGTTGGCGATGGAGGATCCCGGTTTCTGGGTACATCGGATTGTGTTGCAACATCACGAAATAAAGCCGATCACCGTCGC
>NZ_JBATXN010000386.1:0-21515 GCF_049673265.1 Mycobacterium sp.
ACGATAGCCACAGCGCGGGGCTCACCGCGCAGATCGCCGCGGTGCGGGGCGCCCCGAGCCGGCCGCCGAGCAACAGTGCGCCGTAGCCGCCCATCGACCAGCCCAGAAACGCGACCCGCGAGGTGTCGAGGCCCTTGGTGTCCAGCATCGGGATGAGCTCGTTCAACACCATGGCACCCGAATCTTCGCCGGAAGCCCTTTTGTGCCAATAACTTCCGCCTCCGTCGACGGCGACCACGGCGAATGGGGGCAGGCCGGCCGCGACGGCTTGGGCCAAGCCATGTTCGACGCCGCCGTCCATCACGGTGGAGGCGCTACTTCCTTTGCCGTGCAACGCGATCACCGGCCGCAGGGGCTTGGTTTGACCGGGCGGTCGGGCGATCGCCCAATTGGTCGCTGTCCCGCCGCGTGCCGCCGACACGAACGAGCCGGTGACCATCGTTGGGGCCGCGACCGGCGCAGGGGCCGGATCCAGCGGCGGATGCGGCGCCAGTGGAACGCCGGTGCCCGCCATGGTCACCGGCGTCGTCAGCGGGAGCCGAACAGGCGGCAGCCTGTCCAACGCGTAAGCACCCAGGGCTCCCATCGCCGCGCCGGCGCCAAGGCGCAACATGGCACGACGACTCAGATCTGGCATCCGGACATCTTAAAGCGAAGCCGCTTCACGTCAGATATGGCGTTTGTGTGAAAGGGCTATGCGGCACCAGGCTGGCTGGCACCATGTCCTAGGTGACTGCAGCTGTCACTCCCAAGGGAGAACGTCGACGGTACGCGCTGGTCAGCGCGGCCGCCGAGCTGCTGTGCGAAGGCGGATTCGAGGCGGTTCGGCACCGCGCCGTTGCCCGCCGGGCTGGCCTTCCGCTGGCCTCGACCACCTATTACTTCTCTAGTCTCGACGACCTCATCTGCAGTGCGGTCGCCCACATCGGAATGCTGGAGGTAGCGCGGCTGCGGGCCGAGGTCGCCGCCCTGTCTCGCCGGCGTCGTGGGCCCGAGACGACCGCTGACCTACTGGTCGACCTGCTGGTCGGCAGTGAATCCGGCCCGCATCTTATCGAGCAGCTGATTTCGCGCTATGAGCGCTACATCGCTTGTGCCCGGCAGCCCGCTTTACGCGACATCCAGCGCCGCAACCTGCATCAGCGCGCCGACGCCATCTCCGAGGTGATCGAGCGGTCGGGCCGCTCGGTGCGCCTGGAGTTGGTTGCAGCGCTGATTTACGCGGTCGACGGCGCGGTGTTTTCCGCCTTGGTCGACGATCGGGAGGATCCCCGCACGGTCGCGCGGGCGACGGTGATCGACGTCATCGACTCGTTGGCGCCGTTCGACCAGGCCATCGTCCAGCTCTGACGCTAACGGTCGAGTTGCCGACGGATCTCGGTCAACCCGCGTTGGGCTTCATCGAGGAGTGCGGCAAGCTGCGCGAGCCGCTCACGCAACTCGTCGGTGCCCGGCTGTGCGGCCGCACGACGACGCGGCGCGGGCGCCAAATCCGGGGGAACTGTCGGTGTGATGATGTAGCCGCTGGCGAAGTCGCCATATACCGTCACGTCCTCGGGCCGGTGATACCAATACAGCGCGACGTATGCGCACAGCACGGCGTCGACGGGATCCTCGTCTCGGTCCAGCTGTGCCGGTCGAGTCGCGGCGGCAACCCGTCTGCGTAGTTCCACCCAGGACACGTTGTGGTTCACCCGCAGTCGCGGCGTTGCCTTGTCGAGTCCCTCGATCAGCGTCATCAACTGCAGCAGGTCATGTTGACGAACCTCGAACGGGCCGCGCTTGTACTTGAGGGTTTTCTCCAGGCCGAACAACACGATGGTCGCCGGGTGTGGATATACCTCGATCGCCCGGCGGGGTGAACTCGACAGCGGATCCATGTCGAGGGTGAGCGCCGTCGCGATCCGCGCGCCACGCGGGTCGGCGAATTCGGGCTTTGCGGCGTTCGCTGGATGAGCTCCCGCCTCGAACCGATGGAAGTCGTGATTGAGCGCGGTCTCGCACGGCCGGCATCCGGTCAGATTCCTCACGATCAGCGGCGCGTCGATGGCCACCAGGCAGTCGTCGCTCACGTACGGCGACACCGCGGCCTCGATGCTCGCGTCCTCCTGCGCGGCGCCCACATGTAGCAGCCGGCCGTCGGAATCGATGACCGCGACACCGGTGCTGTTCTTCTCGCCCCAGGCGAGGTCGAGCCCAACGAAGTGCATGGGGCTACTGTGCCTGATCCGCCGTCGTAGCGGCGCCGTTAAGCTGTGTGTTTGTGACCATCCCGAACGTGCTGGCCAACCGCTACGCCAGCGCCGAGATGGTGGCGATCTGGTCGCCGGAGGCCAAGGTCGTCGCCGAGCGGCGGCTCTGGTTGGCGGTGCTGCGTGCGCAGAAGGAGCTGGGCGTGGCAGGTGGTCCAGTGGTCCCCGACGCCGCCATCGCCGACTACGAACGGGTGCTCGACGACGTCGACCTGGCCTCGATCGCGGCCCGCGAGCGGGTGCTGCGACACGATGTCAAGGCCCGCATCGAGGAATTCAACGCGCTGGCCGGCCACGAACAAGTGCACAAGGGGATGACCAGCCGCGACCTGACCGAGAACGTCGAGCAGCTGCAGGTGCGGCGATCGCTGGAATTGGTGTTCGCCCACGGCGTCGCAGTGGTGGCGCGGATGGCCGAGCGTGCCGTCACCTACCGCGACCTGGTGATGGCCGGACGTAGCCACAACGTCGCGGCACAAGCCACCACGTTGGGCAAACGTTTCGCCTCGGCGGCGCAGGAGACCCTGCTGGCGTTGACGAGACTGCGCGACCTGATCGACCGCTACCCGTTGCGTGGCATCAAAGGTCCGATGGGCACCGCCCAGGACATGCTCGATCTGCTCGGCGGTGACGTGGCCAAGCTCGCCGAATTCGAACGACGCATCGCCGACTTCCTGGGATTCACAACGATTTTGACCAGTGTCGGACAGGTATACCCGCGTTCGATGGACCACGAAGTGGTGTCCGCTCTGGTGCAACTGGGTGCCGGGCCGTCGTCATTGGCGCACACGATACGGCTGATGGCCGGCCACGACCTCGTCACCGAGGGTTTCGCGCCGGGGCAGGTTGGCTCGTCGGCGATGCCGCACAAGATGAACACCCGCAGTTGCGAGCGGGTCAACGGGCTGCAGGTGGTGCTGCGAGGCTACGCGTCGATGGCTGCGGAATTGGCCGGCGCGCAGTGGAACGAGGGTGACGTGTTCTGCTCGGTGGTCCGCCGAGTTACGTTGCCGGACAGCTTCTTCGCCGTCGACGGGCAGATCGAGACGATGCTGACCGTGCTCGACGAGTTTGGTGCATACCCTGCGGTGATCGCGCGCGAGCTGGACCGCTACCTGCCGTTCCTGGCCACCACCAAGGTTCTGATCGCGTCGGTGCGCGCCGGAATGGGCCGCGAAGCCGCCCACGAGGTGATCAAAGAACACGCGGTGGCCACCGCGCTGGCGATGCGCGAACGTGGTGCCGAGCCCGACCTTCTCGACCGGCTGGCCGCCGATCCGCGACTGCCGCTGGACCGGGCGGCGCTGGACGCCGCGCTGGCCGATAAGCAGGCGTTCATCGGCGCCGCCGGGGATCAGGTCGACGCGGTGGTGGCCGGGGTGGACGCGCTGGTCGGCCGCTACCCGGACGCGGCCAAGTACACCCCAGGCTCGATCCTATGACTCTCGCCGGCGCCCTCTCGGAGATCGACTTCACCGATCTGGACAACTTCGCCAACGGATTTCCGCATGAGCTGTTCGCTGTGCACCGCCGAGAAGCACCGGTCTACTGGCATGAGCCGACCGAGCATACCCCAGACGAAGAAGGCTTCTGGTCGGTCGCAACATACGCGGAAACGCTTGCAGTGCTGAAAGATCCGGTGACGTTCTCCTCGGTCACCGGCGGCGATCGGCCGTTCGGCGGCACACTGTTGCAGGACCTGTCTATCGCGGGCCAGGTGCTCAACATGATGGACGATCCGCGGCATTCGCAGATTCGCCGACTGGTCAGCTCCGGGCTGACGCCGCGGATGATCCGCCTCGTCGAGGATGATCTTCGCGCCCGCACACGTCGGCTGCTGGACGGGGTAGTGCCGGGCGAGGCGTTCGACTTTCTGGTCGACATCGCCGCCGAATTGCCGATGCAGATGATCTGCATACTGTTGGGAGTGCCGGAGTCCGAACGGCATTGGTTGTTCGAGGCCATCGAGCCGCAGTTCGACTTCGGCGGCTCACGCAAGGCGGCCTTGTCGCAGCTCTCCGTCGAGGAGGCGGGCTCGCGAATGTACTCCTACGGCCAGGAGTTGATCGCATCCAAGCGGGCTGAGCCGACCGACGATATGCTGTCGGTCGTCGCGAATGCGATGCTTGACGATACAACCACGTCGGCCATGTCGGATCTTGAGCTGTACCTGTTTTTCAGTCTGCTGTTCAGCGCGGGCGCGGAGACGACGCGAAACGCGGTCGGCGGTGGGCTGCTGGCGCTGGCGGAGCATCCGGAGCAATTGCGCACGCTGCGTGAGGATTTCGATATGCTGCCGACGGCGGTCGAGGAGATCATCAGGTGGACGTCGCCGTCGCCGTCCAAGCGGCGCACCGCCACCCGCAACGCCACAGTCGGCGATGCGTCGATCGAGGCCGGCCACAAGGTACAGATTTGGGAAGGCTCGGCCAACCGGGACGGCAGCGTCTTCGACCGCGCCGATGAGTTCGACATTGCCCGTAAACCCAATCCACACTTAGGTTTCGGCCAGGGTGTGCACTATTGCCTGGGCGCCAATCTGGCTCGGCTGGAACTGCGAGTGCTGTTCGAAGAGCTGTTTTCGCGTTTTGACGCCGTGCAGGTCGTGCGTCCGGTCGAATGGACGCGCAGCAACCGCCATACCGGTATCCGACACATGATCGTCGAATTACGCTGAGGTTTGTGAATCTCCGGTCCTCCGATATCGAACCGCCGCCGGACGTGTTCGCTGCGGTGATGGCGACCGGAATCGTGTCGGTTGGCGCGCGTGACCACCACTACTTCACGCTCAGCGACGCGGTGGGCGGCCTGGCATCCCTCAGCCTTGGTGTACTTGTCGTCGCAATCATCGCGGCCGCAGCTGCCAGAATACGAAAGCTGTTCTGGGACTTGACCGATCCTGACACCGCCCTACGGCTGTTCACATTCGTCGCCGCCTGCGCTGTGCTGGACACCAGACTATCGTTCAACCTTGCGATACTGCGGGTACTCGGCGTCCTTGCGCTATTGGCGTGGCTGGTGCTGATTGTGCTTACCGTTCGCAACATGTCGGCACACCGCTGGTCGGCGCTGCGCGACCATGCCCACGGTGCGTGGGAGCTCGCCAGCGTCGGGACATCCGGGCTAGTGATCGTGATGAGCGAGGTTTCCCGTCACACCGGCCACCGTTGGTGGCTGCTCGCTGCGCTGCCCATCTGGTGGGCGGCGATCAGTATCTACGCGCTGATGACGTGGCTAATCCTGTGGCGCGCAGGTGTTGAACGGCGCGACCGAGACGGGTTCGCGCCTGACTCGTGGATCATGATGGGAGCGCTCGCTATTGCGACGCTGGCCGGCGACGGGTTGCATCAACAACTCTCCGGATCGCTGGCCGCAGCGGTACGGACTATCACGATCGTCACCTGGGTGGCCGCAACGCTGTGGATACCGCCGCTGATCTACTTCGGGCTGCACCGCATCACCCAGCGTCCCGACGTCTTACAGTTCACCGGTGCGTGGTGGTCGCTGGTGTTTCCGCTGGGCATGTACTCGGTCGCCACCGAAGCCATGGCGGCCGAGCTGAGTATGCGGTCGCTGCAGACGATTTCGCTGGTTTTCTTCTGGGATGCCTTCGCGGCTTGGCTGATTGTCGCGGTCGCCGGGCTGCTGCGGTTGCGCCACGTGTTCGGCCGGCAGCGTGGGCCCTCCGGCCTCAGCGAGCCCTGACGGCAATCCCCGCCGATCGCATTTCGAGGGCGGCCAGTCCTCGGATCGCGGTGGGATCCGCTACGCGCCACGCCCCGACCGGGTCGGGGCTGACGGCAGCGAGCCGGCGGAGCGGCCGGTTGGCCAGCGCCCGCAGTGCCAAGAGCTGTTCGCCGGCCGGTGTGCCCGCCAGAGTGCTCACGGTCCACTTACGTCGGAAGAACCGGATGCGCAGCACCAGCCACGGCACCACCACTGCGAGGGCAGGCGGTGCAGCGACGGCCAGTGCCAGCACGACGGCCAGCCAGCTGGCGGTGGTGTCCAGGTTGTGCCCGGCCCCGGCGATGTCGAGGGCGGCCTTGCTGGCCGCGGTGAGCGGCTTACTCATTGCATCACCGACCAATGGCACGCGATCGGCGCTGTGGCCGGCCGATTTGAGGCTGTCGGCGACACCATTCGCGCCGCCCTGGACCTGCCGGCCCACTGCGGCGATAGTTGACACCGCGCTGTGGACGGCCAGACCGACCAGCACCCAGATAAAAGTCCAGCTGACGACAAAGACGTCACTGCACAATTGCGCCAACAGCCGGCGCGGGGTAGTGGCGTAGGGGAGAAACCGCGATTTCATAACCCCGATCCCAGCACACTGCGGCTATATACCCGCCCGTTAGGCTGACCCGATGCGTCCCGCTCTGTCCGACTACCGGCACATGGCCAGTGGCAAGGTTCGCGAGCTCTACCGGATCGACGACGATCACCTGTTGTTCGTCGCGACCGACCGGATTTCAGCGTTCGACTACGTGCTCGACAGCACGATTCCCGACAAAGGTCGGATTTTGACGGCGATGAGCGTTTTCTTCTTCGACCTCGTCGAAGCGCCGAACCACCTTGCTGGGCCGCCGGACGATCCGCGGATCCCGGAGGAGGTTTTGGGGCGCGCACTGGTAGTACGAGAGCTGAAGATGGTTCCTGTGGAGTGCGTCGCCCGCGGTTACCTGACCGGCTCGGGATTACTGGATTACCAGCAGACCGGCAAGGTTTGCGGCATCTCACTGCCTCCGGGCTTGGTCGAGGCCAGCAGATTCTCCTCGCCGCTGTTCACCCCGGCGACGAAAGCCGAACTGGGAGAACATGATGAGAACATCTCGTTCCCTCAGGTGATCGAGATGGTAGGTGGAGTCCGAGCTAATCAGCTGCGCGATCGCACTATCCAGACCTATGTACAGGCGGCCGACCACGCGCTGAGAAGAGGAATCATCATCGCAGACACCAAATTCGAGTTCGGCATCGATGCGCATGACAACTTGGTGCTGGCCGACGAAATCTTCACGCCCGATTCGTCGCGGTACTGGCCGGCTGCCGATTACCGCGCCGGCGTCGTGCAGGCCAGTTTCGACAAGCAGTTCGTCCGTAACTGGCTGACCGGCCCCGACTCCGGCTGGGACCGCAACGGATCCAAGCCCCCGCCGCCGCTGCCCCAGAGCATTATCGACGCGACCCGTGACCGCTACATCGAGGCTTACGAACGGATTTCCGGGCTCCGCTTCGACGAATGGATCGGAGCGGGCGGGTGAGCGACCTGCCAGCACCGCCCGTTGCCAAGCGGGTGGACAGTCCACGAGAGTTTCACGGTGACGTGTTCGTCGACCCGTATGAATGGCTGCGCGACAAGTCCAGCCCCGAGGTTATCGCTTATCTGGAAGCAGAGAACAACTACGCCGACCAGATGACGGCTCAGCTCGAGCCGTTGCGGCAGAAGATTTTCGACGAGATCAAAGCACGCACCAAAGAGACCGACCTGTCGGTGCCGATCCGACGGAACGACTGGTGGTATTACGCCCGCAGCTTTGAAGGCAAGCAATACGGTGTCCAATGCCGTTGTCCAGTAGCCGATCCGACTGACTGGAACCCGCCGATCTTCGACGAGCACACCCAGATTCCCGGTGAGCAGATACTGCTCGACGAGAACGTCGAAGCCGAGGGACACGACTACTTCTCACTGGGCGCGGCCAGCATCAGCCCCGACGGCAATGTGCTGGCGTACTCCGTCGACGTGGTGGGCGATGAACGTTATACGTTGCGGTTCAGGGATCTTCGCACCGGCGAGCAATATCCGGACGAGATCGTCGGTATCGGCGCCGGAGCGACCTGGGCTACCGACAATCGCACCGTCTATTACGTCACTGTCGACGCGGCGTGGCGTCCCGAGACGGTGTGGCGACACCGCCTCGCCTCGGGTCTGCCAGCAGAGAAGGTGTATCACGAAGCCGATGAGCGGTTTTGGCTTGCGGTCGGCCGAACGCGCAGCGACGCGTATGTGTTGATCGTGTCGGGGTCGGCGATTACCTCCGAGGTCCGCTACGCCGACGCCGCCGACCCGCATGCCGAGTTCGGCACTGTGTTGCCACGGCGCGACGGCGTCGAGTATTCGGTAGAACACGCAATCGTCGACGGGCAGAACCGGTTTTTGATTCTGCACAACGACGGCGCGGTCAACTTCACGCTGGTGGAGGCACCTGTCGATGACCCGACCGTGCAGCGCACGCTGATCGAGCACCGCGACGACGTGCGGCTGGACGCCGTCGACGCCTTTGCCGGCCACCTCGTGGTCAGCTACCGCGGGGAGGCGTTGCCGCGAATTCAGCTGTGGCCCATCGATGGCGCCGTCTATGGGCGGCCCGAGGAGATCTCGTTCGACTCCGAGCTGATGTCGTCCGGCCTCGGTGCCAACCCGAATTGGGACTCACCGAAGCTTCGGATCGGTGCGGGATCGTTTGTCACCCCGGTGCAGATCTACGATCTGGATCTGGTCACCGGGGAGCGCACACTGCTGCGCGAGCAGCCGGTACTTGGTGACTACCGTCGCGAGGACTACATCGAACGCCGTGACTGGGCATATGGCTCTGACGGAACCCGGATACCGATCTCAATCGTGCACCGCGCCGACATTGAATTTCCTGCGCCGGCACTCGTTTACGGGTACGGCGCATACGAGATCTGTGAGGATCCACGTTTTTCCATCGCTCGGCTCTCGCTGCTCGACCGGGGCATGACGTTTGTCGTCGCCCATGTGCGTGGAGGCGGTGAGATGGGCCGTCTGTGGTACGAGCACGGCAAGTTGCTGGAGAAGAAGAACAGTTTTACCGACTTCATCACGGTCGCAAAACATCTGGTGGATTCCGGACTGACCCGACCGGAGCAGCTGGTGGCGTTGGGTGGCAGTGCCGGGGGGCTGCTGATGGGTGCTGTCGCCAACATGGCCCCCGATCTATTCGCCGGGATCCTGGCGCAGGTGCCATTCGTCGATCCGCTCACCACGATCCTGGACCCGTCGCTGCCGCTGACCGTCACCGAGTGGGACGAATGGGGAAACCCGTTGAGCGACAGCGATGTTTACCACTACATGAAGTCCTATTCGCCGTACGAGAATGTTGGTGCCCAGAAGTATCCGCCGATCCTTGCGATGACCTCGCTGCACGACACCAGGGTCTATTTCGTCGAACCCGCAAAATGGGTCGCGGCATTGCGGCACACCAAAACCGACGGTAATCCGGTGCTGTTGAAGACCCAGATGACCGCCGGCCATGGCGGAATCAGTGGGCGCTACGAGCGCTGGAAAGAGGCGGCCTATCAGTACGCCTGGCTGCTAGCTGCCGCCGATGGCGACCACTATGGCAGCGGCCAGGTAGACGATCTCCTCAGCGGTGCGCAGGGGTAACTGCGTCGTCATCGACTTGGGTGGATTAGGCATCCGCGCCGCATAGATGTTGGCCGGGAACATCGCCACCATCAGCACCAGCAGGCAAACCGCCGCGGCTACCCGAGTGGCGGGGACCAACAGACCCGCGGCGCCGAGTAGTTCCAGCACGCCGGTGACGGTCACCAGCAGGCCGGGTGCCGGTAGCCGCGGAGGCACGATCGCAATCAGCGCGGCACGCAGCGGTGGGGCGAAGTGCGCGACACCGGTCAGGACAAACATCGCGGCAAGCCCGACGGCGATCGCTGTGACCCAGTTGTCGAGGTAGTCGACACCGGCCCAACCGACGATCCGCGCAACGATGCCGCCCACCAGCAGGGTGATCAACGGGGCCATTGTCCATCTCCAATCTAGGCACTGACAAGTTCTGACGGCGAGCTTACGATTCGGAACTAGCCACTGTCAAGTTCGTGAGTTATGGTGGCGTTATGAGTCGCCCGAACTACCATCACGGGGATCTGCGGGCCGCGATCCTGACCGAGGCCGCACGTCTTGTCTCCGAGCGCGGGGCCGACCGGGTGTCGCTGCGCGAGTTGGCGCGCGAAGCCGGGGTGTCACACGCGGCGCCGGCGCATCACTTCACTGATCGGCGCGGCCTGTTCACCGCGCTGGCCGCCCAGGGATTCGAGTTATTGGCTGCAGGCCTCGCTGAGGCCCGGCCCCGGTTCCTTGATGCCGCGCTGGCGTACGTGCGGTTTGCCCTCGAGCATCCGGGCCACTATCGAGTGATGTTCGACAAGTCGCTGGTCGACCCGGCAAGCGGGGAACTGGTAGCGGCTCAAGCGGCTGCCGGTGCCGAGTTGTCTCGGGGTGTGGCGTCACTGGCGGATCAGCATGCTAAAGCGGATCCGGCGGGCGCCGAGCTGGCGGCTTGGTCACTGGTGCATGGGTTTTCGATGCTATGGCTCAATGACGCGGTTAACGCCCGTCTCAAGGAGACCGATCCGACGGTGACGGTCGAGCGGATTGCGAGGATGCTCTTCGACGACTCGTCAGCCGGCTAGTACGCCGGCGCCCGGGGCTTCGTGGCTAGCGGCGGCTTGTTCGGCAAAAACGCGGTCGGCAAGAACGTCAATGCAACCAGAACGATGGCCACGACGATGACGAGTGTGTAGGCGTGCGAGAGGTCCTGCATCAGGCGGTTAGTGAAGTCGGGCGAAAGCGCTTCCGACGAGTGAATCGGTGCAGCGTGTCTCCCCGTCTTTCCTCGCAGCATTCCGAGTGTGTTTGCGGTGGTGATGTTTTCACTGCGGTTGAATTGGTTGGTGAGGACCACGGACATCAACGCAGTGCCGACCGAACCCGCGATGTGACTGTTGACGCTGAGCAGCGTCGAACCTCGCGCGATCTGATGCGGGGCCAAGGTTTGCACCGCGGCCCCGGACAGCGGCGTCATGGTGCAGCCCAAGCCCATGCCGGTAATGGTCAAGCCGACCAGTAAGACTGGTGTGTATCCGGCTTGTTGCCATGCGCCACAGGCGAACACAGTCAAGCCAATAGCTACAAGCGCGATACCGACCAGCAAGACATTGCGCGGCCCGCGCTTGTCCATGAACGTGCCGGCCAGCGGCATTGTCGCCATCGCGCCGAGCCCTTGCGGTATCAGATGCAGCCCTGACTGCAGCGGGGTCTGGTGCAACAGCTGCTGAAAATAACTGGGATATAACAGCGCGACCCCAAAGAACCCGACGGCGAACAAGAACATCGCCGAATTAGCCAGCGTCACCACCCGGTTCTTAAACAGCCGGAGGTCAATGAGCGGGTGCTGCGCACGGGTGAGGGCATGCAAGACGAACGCGGCTATCAAACTCAGGCCGATGACCGCCGGTATCCACACATGCGGGTCGGTGAATGTGCCGCGTCGGGGGACCGATGAAACGCCGAACAACAACGTCGCCAAACCGGGTGAAAGCAGGGCCATTCCGGTGAAGTCGAAGGTCTCCGACGGCGTCGGGCGGTCTTTGCCGAACACCACCGCGGCGAGGAATAACGCGATCGCCCCAAGCGGCAGGTTGATCCGGAAAATCCATTGCCAGCTGTAGGCGTCAATCAGCCAGCCGCCGAGCACTGGCCCGCAAATCGGGCCCAACAGCATCGGGATGCCGAGCACCGCCATTAACCGGCCGAGCCGGCGCGGGCCGGCCTCGCGGGTCAAGATGATGAATGTCAACGGCGTCAGCATCCCGCCGCCGAGTCCTTGAATTACGCGAAAAGCGATGAGCGCGTCGATGTTTGACGCTAATGCGCACAACAGCGAACCCAACGTGAACCACAAAACCGAGCCCATGAACAGCCGCTTGGTGCCGAACCGATCAGACGCCCACCCGGCTAGCGGGATCACGGTGGCAAGCGCGAGTGTGTAGCCGGTCATCGTCCACGCGACGACGGCTTGGGTGGACCCAAACTCTGTGATGAACGTGCGTTGCGCGACGCTGACGACCGTGGTGTCCAGGATCGCCATCACCGAGGCGAGAATGCAGACACCGGCGATGCGCAACAGGCGGCCGTCGAGCGCGTCGGGATAATCGGGCGAGTTGTCGACTATCGGCTTGATCGGCGCGGCCGGCAGTACAGCCCCGTTAAAGGCAGTCTCAGCCCCAGGCCGCGTGGGTTCCGGGGAGTGCGGGCTGTCTGGGCGATGGACCACCAAATCAGCCTAACGAGGAACTAGCTAGCCGACCAAGCTAATTTGCGCTGGGGTAGCGTGGGCGGCTATGGCTGTGACCGAGATCGCTTTGACCACAATTGATGGCCGTTCGACGTCGCTGGCCGACTACAGCGACCATGCGGTGTTGGTAGTCAACGTGGCATCCAAGTGTGGCCTGACACCGCAGTACGCTGCGCTGGAACAGCTTGCGCGCGACTACGGTGACCGCGGGCTCACAGTCCTTGGGGTTCCGTGCAACCAATTCATGGGCCAAGAGCCCGGAACCGCCGAAGAAATCCAAACCTTTTGCTCCACAACCTATGGCGTGACGTTTCCGCTGTTAGCTAAAACCGAGGTCAACGGGCCGGGCCGGCATCCGCTTTATGCGGAGCTGACCAAGACGGCCGACGCCGCCGGGGAGGCCGGTGATGTGCAGTGGAACTTCGAGAAGTTTCTGATCGCTCCGGGTGGCAAGGTAATCAACCGATTCCGTCCACGCACAGTGCCCGACGCGCCGGAGGTTATCGCCGCAATCGAGGCTGCGTTGCCGAATTAGCTGGTCGCAGGACCGGATCGACGTTTTCTGTCCGCATGTATGTCACCAATTGGACACTTCGAATCGTCAAAATTGTGGTGTGTCTGGGAAGTTGATCGTCTCGGTCTCCGGGATTTGTGAACGGACGTTGGACGATGTCGCAGCATTCTGCGCACAGATGGACGCCCGGGAGGTGCCGCTGTCGTTGCTGGTGGCTCCGCGGCTCAAGGGCGCCTACCGCCTCGACCGTGATCCGCAAACCGTCGAGTGGCTGGCCAGCCGCCGCGCGGTTGGCGACGCGATCCTGTTGAACGGCTACGACCAGGCCGCCACCAAGCAACGGCGCGGCGAATTCGCGGCGCTGCCAGCCCACGAGGCCAACCTGCGAATCATGGCCGCCGACCGTGTGCTCGAGCACCTCGGGCTGCGCACCCGGCTGTTCGCGGCTCCGGGTTGGACAGCGTCGCCGGGTACGGTTAAGACCCTGCCGCACAATGGTTTTCGACTGCTAGCCGATCTGCACGGCATCACCGATTTAGTTCGGCAGACGACCGCGCGCGGACGTGTGTTGGGCATCGGAGAAGGTTTTCTCGCCGAGCCGTGGTGGTGCCGGATGCTGGTGCTTTCCGCTGAGCGGGTGGCCCGCCGGGACGGCATCGTCCGAGTCGCGGTCGCGGCCCATCACTTGCGCAAGCCCGGGCCGCTGCAGGCGATGCTGGACGCGGTGGACCTGGCTCTGCTGCAGGGTTGCGGGCCTACCGTGTATCACTGGCCGGCCGATCAGACCGTTCTCCACGCAGCCTGACGGCTCAGGTCGCTACTGTGTAGCGCCATGAGCGATACCGCAGCTGGGCCGGCGGGGCCGGCCGCCGATGTCATCATCGTCGGGGCGGGCCTGGCCGGCCTGGTGGCAGCCTGCGAAGTGGTGGACCGCGGTATGCGGGTGCTGATTCTCGACCAGGAGAACAGCGCCAACCTCGGCGGGCAGGCCTTCTGGTCGTTCGGCGGCTTGTTCTTCGTCGACAGCCCCGAGCAGCGCCGCCTGGGCGTTCGCGACAGTCACGAACTCGCTCTGCAGGATTGGCTCGGCACAGCGGCCTTCGACCGACAAGAAGACTATTGGCCGCGGCAATGGGCGCATGCCTACGTCGATTTCGCTGCCGGGGAGAAACGCAGCTGGCTGCGTGCACGGGGCTTGAAGATTTTCCCGCTGGTGGGGTGGGCCGAGCGCGGCGGCTACGACGCGCAGGGGCATGGCAACTCGGTGCCCCGTTTTCACATCACCTGGGGAACCGGGCCGGCTCTGGTGGAAATGTTCGCGCGGCGGTTGCGGGGCCAGCCGAGGGTGCGTTTCGCGCACCGCCACCAGGTGGACGAGCTGATCGTCGAGGGTGAGGCGGTGACCGGGGTTCGGGGCACCGTCCTGGAACCCTCATCGCAACCGCGTGGCGTTCCGTCGTCACGAAACGCTGTTGCACAGTTCGAGTTTCGTGCTGCGGCGGTGATCGTGACCAGCGGCGGCATCGGCGGCAATCACGATATGGTGCGGGCCAACTGGCCCAAGCGGATGGGCCGGGTGCCGGAGCAGCTACTGTCCGGCGTGCCCGCCCACGTGGACGGCCGGATGGTGGCGATCACCGAGAAGACCGGCGCGCGCGTGATCAACCGCGACCGGATGTGGCACTACACCGAGGGCATCACCAACTACGACCCGATCTGGCCGCTGCACGGCATTCGGATCATTCCCGGGCCCTCGTCGCTCTGGTTGGACGCCAACGGTAAGCGGCTGCCGGTGCCGCTGTATCCAGGGTTCGACACTCTCGGCACGCTGGAGTACATCGCGAAGTCGGGCTCCGACTACAGCTGGTTTGTGTTGAACGCCAAGGTCATCGAGAAGGAGTTCGCGTTGTCCGGTCAGGAGCAAAACCCCGACCTGACCGGACGCAGTGTACGTCAACTGTTGTTATCGCGCGCACGGTCAGGAGCGCCCGGGCCAGTTCAGGCCTTCGTCGATCGCGGCGTCGACTTTGTCAGCGCAAACTCGTTGCGCGAGTTGGTGACTGCGATGAACAAGTTGCCCGACGTGCTGCCGCTGGACTACGCCACGGTGGCCGATGAGGTCACTGCGCGCGATCGGGAGGTGGCTAACCGTTTCACCAAGGACAGCCAGGTCACCGCGATCCGTGCTGCGCGTGGGTATCTCGGTGATCGGCTGGGCCGAGTCGTCGCCCCGCACCGCTTGACGGATCCGAAGGCAGGGCCGCTGATCGCGGTCAAGTTGCACATTCTGACCCGAAAGACGTTGGGCGGGTTGGAGACCGACTTGGATTCGCGGGTACTCAAGGCCGACGGAACGCCGCTCGACGGGCTCTACGCCGCCGGCGAGGTAGCCGGTTTCGGCGGCGGCGGTGTCCACGGTTACCGGGCCCTGGAGGGAACGTTCCTCGGCGGGTGCATCTTTTCGGGCCGCGCCGCCGGCCGCGGCGCCGCAAGCGACATCGCCTAATTTGTCCGGCGAGCAGACACAAAAGCCTCGGACACGCCGCGCATTAAGGGACTTTTGCGTCTGCTCGCGCCTAGAAGGTGACCGCGTTTTCTTCAGGCAGCACTTGGAAGTCAGTGCTGGTCATCTCGCTGAGCCGGCCGTAATAAATACCGCGGGCGTCCGGAGCAATGATGCCTTGGTGGATCGGCACCGCCCGCGCTGGCGCAACCGCCCGCAGGTAGTCGACGGCCTCGGACACCTTCATCCACGGCGCTGCTGCCGGCGTGGCCAACACGTCTATCGGTTCGTCCGGGACGAACAACGCATCACCGGGGTGCATGAACCGTGCGGGGTGCTCGCCGTCACCGACCAGATACGAAATATTGGTTATCACTGGGATTTCGGGGTGGATGACGGCGTGCTGTCCGCCGAGTGCGCGGATAGTCAGGTTGCCGACTGACAGCTGGTCGCCGACCCGCACCTGTTGACACGGCACATCAAGCTGCTCGGCGGTTTGTGCATCGGCGTAGAGCGCGGCATCCGGATTGGCGTCCAGCAGCGCCGGCAGCCGGGCGGCGTCGACGTGGTCGGGGTGCTGATGGGTGATCACGATCGCGGACAGCCCGGTGATGCCCTCGAAACCGTGTGAGAAATTGCCCGGGTCGAACAGCAGGCTGGTGTGGCCGAAATCGGCGAGTACACAAGAATGGCCGAAATGCGTGAGTTGCATGTCTACGATTGTGCGCTCGTGGGGTGCCAGGCATGCGGGTAGTGCTGGCGACCATGCTGATCGCGGGCGGCCTGGTCGTCGGGTGGGTGCCGTCGGGCGCCGCCCACGCCGACCCGGAGACCTGCCCGCCGCTGTGCGACCAGATCCCCGACACGGCCTGGATCCCGTCGTCGGCAATCCCGATGAACTCGACATACCGCTGGCCATCGCTGGCCGGGGTGGCGGTACCGATGACCGGGACGGCGACGCCACGGTTTCGGTTCGAGGAGGTGTGTGCGACCCCGGCCTTCCCGCAGGACACCCGCAACTCGGCGGTCGCCGGCCGCGCAGTCGTGGTCAGCCCGCCAGGTCAATGGCAATTGCAGGCCCAAGTCGTGCACTGGCGCGGCGACACGGCCCGCGGCGGCCAGAACGCATCCTCGGTGTTTGCCGTCGCCGCCGCCGCGCTGCGCGGATGCCAACTGGGGGCGGCGGCGGAGTCGCCGTCGATCACCGTCGAAGAGCCCAACCGACTGGCCGCGGTGATCAGCGGACCGGTGATCATGCGCACCTACCTGGTCGCGCACCCGGAAAACAGCACCATCAGCGAACTGACGCTGTGGTCGTCGGAGCCACCGCAGGTGCCCTGGCCGGCGATCTCCGATGCCCAAGTTCTGGACGCTATGACGTCGCCGGTATGCGCGGCCTACATCGGGTCGTGCTAAGCGGGCCTTGCCGGTATCGACCGGTACAGTTGGGTCCGAGCAAACCGGATCGGTAGGAGGAGCGCGGGTGGCCCGGGTCGTTGTGCACGTGATGCCCAAGGCCGAGATTCTCGACCCGCAGGGTCAGGCGATCGTCGGCGCGTTGGGGCGGCTTGGCCATGCCGGCATCTCAGATGTGCGGCAGGGCAAGCGGTTTGAGCTCGAAGTCGATGACAGTGTGGATGATTCGGCTCTTGCCGAGATCGCCGAGTCGCTGTTGGCCAATACCGTGATCGAAGACTGGACAGTAAGCCGGGAACCCCAGTGACGGCCCGTATCGGGGTCATCACGTTCCCTGGGACGCTCGACGACGTGGACGCCGCGCGGGCCGTGCGGTTCGTTGGCGCCGAGCCCGTCAGCCTGTGGCACGCCCACGCCGACCTCAAGGGTGTCGAGGCGGTGGTAGTGCCGGGCGGATTTTCTTACGGCGACTATCTGCGGGCCGGCGCGATCGCCAGGTTCGCCCCGGTGATGGGCGAAGTTGTCGCGGCGGCCAACCGTGGATTGCCGGTTTTGGGAATCTGCAACGGTTTTCAGGTGCTCTGTGAGGCTGGGTTATTGCCCGGCGCGCTTGCCCGAAACGCCGGCCTGCATTTCGTCTGTCGCGATGTGTGGTTGCGGGTGGCGTCGACGACGACGGCGTGGACCTCGCGGTTCGAGCCCGACGCCGACCTGCTGATCCCGTTGAAGTCGGGTGAGGGTCGCTACGTGGCCTCTGCCGAGGCGCTCGACGAGCTGGACGGTGAAGGCCGTGTGGTGTTTCGCTACCACGACAACCCGAACGGTTCGCTGGGCGACATCGCGGGCGTCAGCTCAGCCAACGGCCGAGTCGTCGGGCTGATGCCGCATCCCGAGCACGCCATCGAGGCGTTGACCGGGCCATCCGACGACGGGCTCGGCCTGTTCTATTCGGCGCTCGACGCTGTGCTGGCTGCGTGACGACGGCCGCCCGTTCAACGCAACGCGTGATCGGCCGCCAAATCCAGCTTGCTGGCTTGTGCTGAAAACCCTGCGGCACTGCGTAATTCGCCGAATGCTTCGGTGAGCGCGTCCGTTGCTTCGTGTGGATCGTTGAAGGTCTGGTCGTCGGTCAGCACGGCCACGCCAAGCTGGTCGACGTAACTCCAGACGGTGATGTTGACCGGTGCGCCGGGGGAGAGCACGCCGGTCGAATAGATCTCGCTGACCGGGGCGCCGCCGAAATGGCCGCGCTCGCGTGGTCCGGCCACGCTGGAGACCGCGACATTCATGATCTTGTTCGGCGCCTCGCGATGACCCAGCCACCGGAAGGCCGCGGGGGCAATCGCCGTCGGTAAATAGGCCATCAGCTGGCCGTACAAGCGCGGGCCGAGAATTTCGTGGTCCTCTTTGGCGATCTGGGTTGCCAGGGCCACCAGCCGCGCGCGTTCGGCGGGGTCGGCGACGTGCACCGGCAACGAAATCGACAGGCCGCTGATCTCATTGCCGGTGATCCGTTCCGACTTGTCGGTGGCGGTCGGCACCGATGCGATGATCGGACGGTCGGCGTGGCCGTCGTAGGCTAACAACAGCTTTCGCAATCCGCCCGCCGCTGTCGCCAGCACCAGGTCGTTGATCGTGATGCCCAACCCCTTGGCGGTCGCTTTGACGTCGGCCAGCCGCAGCGCGGCGGTGGCGAATCGCCGCCGCGGCGAAACCACGTGATTGAGGAATGTCGGCGGCGCGTCGAACGCGTCGGCCAGATCCGGATGATCGCCGCGTTGCTTGGAGCGGCGGCGCACCCGAGAAAAGCCGACCGCGGCATCTTTGACCAGCCGGGGAAGCTCGGTGATTTGCCGGACGTGGTCACGTCCGGCCGCGCGCAGCAGATCAGCGGTTGTCGGTGCGACGCAGGCGTCACCGTGGTCGCGCTCGTCAGTCGGTGCGTCCTTGAGATCCATCGCACGCGCCAGCAGATTGACCGAGGCGACCCCGTCGGCCAGCGCGTGATGGATCTTGCCGATTAGCGCGAACCGATCCCCGGCCAGACCCTCGGCGAAATAGAACTCCCACAGCGGGCGGGTTCGGTCCAGCGGCGTGGAGGCCACCTCGCCGATGACGTGGTCGAGCTCTCGACGACCGCCGGGCGCCGGCACCCGCACCCGCCGAAGGTGGTAATCCAGGTCGACCTCGCAATTCTCCAGCCACATCGGATGATGTAGCCGCCAAGGGATATCGACGAGTTTGTAGCGCAACGGATCCAGCAGGTGCAGCCGACGGCGCAGGTGATGCCGAAAGGCTTCGTAGTTGAATTCGCCGTCGAAGTCGGTGGCGTCGATGACCACGACCTTCAACGTGTGAGTGTGCAGGTTGGGCGTCTCGCTGTAGAGCAGCATGGCGTCCATACCGTTGAGTCTTTTCACGCCGCACCCACCTTTTACGGCCCCATGCCTGCCAGTCAATGCAAGCACCTTAGACGTGGGGTTTTCGCCGGAATCACCCAACATCGCCCGCAGCGACCGTATCGGCGGCCCGGGCATCGGTCAGCCCAGAACGGGGAAGCGCCGCCGCCGGGCCAGGCGGTTCAGCGCGGCTTGCATTATCGAACGCACGTGGGCGTCGACTTCCTCGACATCGGGGTCGTCCCCGAAGCGAGCGGCGACGTCGATCGGCTCGAGCACCTCGGTGATGATCTTGGCCGGCAGCGGCAGGTTCGGCGGGAAGATCACGCTCAGACCGAACGGAAACCCGAAGCTCACCGGGAGGATGTCCACCCGCGCCTTGCTAAGACCCAGCGTGCGCGCCAGCCAGTTACCCCGTGTCAAGAACAGCTGAGTTTCCTGCCCACCGATTGACACGGTCGGCACGATCGGCACGCCGGCTTCGATGGCGGTTCTGACATAGCCGGTGCGGCCGTTGAAGTCGATGGTGTTCTCGCTGAACGTGGGCCGGTAGGAGTCGTAGTCGCCGCCGGGGAACACCAGCACGACCGCACCCGAGTGCAACGCCTTGGCAGCGTTTTCCGGGCTCGCCTCGATGACTCCGGCTCGGCGCATCCACCCATCCAGCGGGCCCAGGAACACCCCGTAGTGAGCCAGCGTGTACACCGGGCGGTGGTAACCGAAGGCGTCGTAAAAGGCCGAGGCGAAGATAAATACGTCCGGCGTGAACATGCCGCCGGAGTGGTTGGACACCACCAACGCCCCGCCGGCCTCCGGGATATTGGGCAGGCCTCGCACCTCGGCGCGGTAGTACCTCTTGACTAGCGGCCCGACCACGTTCTTGAGCTGTCGGGTGAACGACGGATCCCACTTCGCGATCTCGTGATTGTCGGCGGTCATGTCGCTCAGGTTTCCCCGCTGTCCCATAAATCAATCAACTACCAGCGTATATGATACTCTCTTTTTAGGAGAATATCATATCCGCGGTTTGCTGGGCCGCCGAAGATGTATCGCACCCAGGGGGAAGATGGCCGAGAAGGTCCTTGTCACAGGCGGTTTCGGGCTGGTCGGATCGCAGACCGTGCGCAAGCT
Organism: Mycobacterium sp.; assembly: GCF_049673265.1. GTDB lineage: Bacteria > Actinomycetota > Actinomycetes > Mycobacteriales > Mycobacteriaceae > Mycobacterium. The sequence goes on from NZ_JBATXN010000386.1 coordinate 20,325, forward strand.
GGTCGGCGACGGCCACCAGGTGGTCGCCACCGACCTGGGTACGCCCGCCCAGCGCAATGCGGTTAATTCTCTGCCCGAGGGTGCGCGGGCCCATTGGGCCGACCTGACCGATCCGCGGGAGGTGGACCGGCTGGTTGCCGAGGTATCGCCGAGCGTGATCGTCCACCTGGCCGCGGTGATCCCGCCGGCGATCTACCGCCATCCCGAACTGGGGCGTCGCGTCAACGTGGACGCGACGGTGGCACTGCTGCGCGCCGCTGAGTCTTGTGCACATCCGCCACGCTTCGTCCAGGCATCCAGCAACGCGGTGTACGGAGCGCGCAATCCGCATCGACATCGCGGGCTGATCCGCGCGGACTCGCCACTGCGGCCGTCCGACCTCTATGGCGCGCATAAGGTCGAGGCCGAAGAGCACGTGCTGTCCTCGGATCTGGACTGGGTGATCCTGCGCCTCGGCGGAGTGATCAGCGTCGAGCCGGGCGCTATGCCTTTCAGTGGCGACGCGCTGTTCTTCGAGAGCGCGCTGCCCACCGACGGGCGCCTGCACACCGTCGACGTCCGCGATGTTGCGGCCGCTTTCGCCGCCGCGACTACTGCCGATGTTGCGGGTGAAATTCTTCTGATCGCCGGTGACGACTCACACTTGCACCGGCAAAAGGACATCGGTGTTGCGTTGGCCGCAGCACGAGGCCTTTCGGATGTGTTGCCCGCGGGTCGGCCCGGCGATCCGGAGAGCGACCAAGACTGGTTCGTCACCGACTGGATGGACACCGCCCGTGCCCAGGAAGCGCTGTCATTCCAGCACTATTCGTGGCCGGACATGCTCGCCGAGATGCACGCCACCGCCGGCTGGCGGCGCTACCCGATGCGTGTTGTCGGCCCCGTCGTGCGGCAGTTGCTCAAACGCCGGGCCGCCTATCGAAATGCACCGGGGCGCTACGCCGACCCGTGGGGTGCTATCCGGGCCCAGCTCGGCGAACCTCGCCCCGACGTCAACGGTCGTCAAGCCGACGAATCTCGGTAGGCCTCAAGAAGTCTCAGCCATACCTCGCTGATCGTGGGAAAGCACGGCACGGCGTGCCATAACCGGTCAATGGGCACCCGGCCGGCGACGGCGATAGTGGCCGAGTGCAGCAATTCGGACACGCCCGGGCCAACCATTGTCACACCGAGAAGATGGCCGTGGTCGAC
>NZ_JBATXN010000387.1:0-1843 GCF_049673265.1 Mycobacterium sp.
CATCAAGGCCGATGCCATGGATCCGCTCGCAGCTGCCGAGACGGTCTTTGAGCAGGCCGCCGAGGGCCGGTTCTACCTGCTCACCCAGCCGGAGTTCGTCGGGTCGGCGATGGCCGAACGCGCGAATGTGCTTAGCGCACAACGGCCTCCGGTACTACTCACACAGCGTCGGTTCGCCCCCGCAAAGCATTGACATGATCGGTTCCAAATTAGATCCCGACGCCGCCGAGCGACTCGCCTCGTTCGGTGACGTCCCGCCGATGCGCCAGCGGGGCTTGGCTGCGGTCCGCGCCGTGATCGAGTCCGCCCCGCTGCCCGATAGCATGCCCGAGATGGCCAGCGTCACCGACGCCGCCGCCCCTGGGCCAGCAGGACCAATTCCAGTCCGGATCTACTGTCCCACCAGCGATTCCGCTAGCCCCGTACTGGTGTACTTCCATGGCGGCGGACTTGTCATGGGGTCTAACCACTCGTTCGAACCGCTGGCCCGCAACCTGGCATTAGCGTCGTCAGCCACCGTGGTGGCCGTCGACTACCGATTGGCCCCCGAGTCGCCGCCGCCCGCGCAGTTCGACGACGCCTACGCCGCGACCGAGTGGGTGTCGCGCAACGCCGACGACCTCGGGGTCGACGCCGGCCGACTGGCAGTGGTAGGCGACAGTGCGGGCGGCTCGCTGGCGGCGGCAGTCGCGCTGGCCGCACGCGATCGTGGCGGGCCCGCGATCTGTGTGCAGGTGCTGCTGTACCCCGGACTGGATCGCGACATGACGGTTTCGTCAATCACCGCGTTGGCCGATGCGCCGCTGCTCACCCGCGACGACATCGACTACATGCACGGCCTCGCCGACGGCGATGCCGGGCCGCCCCGCGACCAGTACCTGGTGCCGGCCTACGCCTGCGACTTGTCGGCTCTGCCGCCGGCGATCGTGGTGACCGCGGGCTGCGATCCGATCCAAGACTGGGGTGAGCGGTACGCGGCCAGGCTGCGCGATGCCGGCGTGCAGACCACTGCTACCCGCTATCCCGGGATGTACCACGGGTTTCTCATGCGGTCGGACTTGACGGCGCGCGGTCGGCTGGCCGTCGCCGAGATCGGAGCGTTGCTGCGGGCGAAGTTCGCCAACCCACTGCGATTTGACGTCCCAATCACCGGACGCAGCACCGCCGCGGCGCCGTGACGCCACAGACAATCACATCAACCGAGAATTGGCAGAAGGAGAAAGCTGATGCTCACCGACGAGCGACGGATGAAGCTTTCCGACGTATTGCGGCCGGCCGCACCGCCTCGCGAGATCGACACCGTGTACACCGATGACCAACGCGAGCGTCTGCTTGACGTCGTGCGCAGCGAGGGCCCGTGGAAGCTGATCATCGCCCAACACTTCGCATCGGCCGACGAACTGATCGCGACCATGAGTGGCGTGTTCCCCGAGGGCTTCACCCCGTCGCTGGACCTGTTCCTCACTCCAACCTTCCGCGGCTACCTGGCCAACTACGGCGCGGCACTCTATCCGCAACTGCACGACTGCTTTTACAACGCGCGATTCCTGGAGATGGCCAAAAGCTACTGGAACGCCAAATACGCCAAGCCGCAGCTGATGTTGTTCAACATCAATGGGCCGTGCGCCAATCGTGATCCCGGACACCTGGATTCACCGAGCTTCCGCGGCGTGCGGCACGAGAACGCGCCCACGTGGCTCACCAGCGTGATGGGGAAGTCCGGCCTCTTTCAGGACTACCTAATCAAGATGGCGCAGGTGATCACTTGGTTCTCGCTGGATGGCGGTAGCGGATTCACCTATTGGCCCGACGGGCCACTGCGGGCACCCAAGCGGGTTCTGCC
>NZ_JBATXN010000388.1:0-6691 GCF_049673265.1 Mycobacterium sp.
ATTTGGCACCGAGTCGACAATCTTGCGGACGGCTTCGACGGACTCGGTGGACAAACTCTCACCCATGTTGCCGGCGAGGTAGGCCTGGACATAGGCCGCTTTTCCATCCGGGCTTTGCGAGCCCGCAGCAGTCAGCGGGTCATTCCAGAAATCCTGAATGTGCTGGACGTGCTTGGTGTCCTGCTCGAGTCGCTTGACGATGTCGCCGTAATACCGGTGCGCAGCATCCCCGAGCGGCCTGTCGCCCTCCAGGACGATCATCGCCGAGGTGTCGGAGTTGAATTCGGGGACGAACTTCCCGTCCTTGATTTCGCCGAAGGTCGATCCGACCTTCTTCATCGCGATCATCCCCGGCGCGTCTTTCGGACTCTGTGACACGGCGTGATCTTTGGTGACGACTTCCAGTTGCGGCACCGTGACATTCACAAACACGGTGAGTCCCAGCCACAGCAGCACGATCGGCAGCGCGAGCCGATGGATCATCCGGGGCAGAAACGGCGGGATCAACGGCTGCGAGACAGGCTGCGTCGCCTCGGTGGTCTCGCTCATGCGGACTTGTTCAGGCAGAAGGTGAAGGCGTTTGTTGTTTCGTTGGCGGGGGATTGATTTGTGGCCTTGACGACCGGACCGCGCCCGTCGTTGTCGTCCAGGGTGATCTTGCAGGCGATCCACGCGCCGCTGCCCTGCGCCACGAGATTGGCCGGCAGGGAAGGCTGCGTTGTTGTCAGCGGAAACGACCACGGCAGGGGGACGTTGAGGGCCTGCTGCGGCTTGGAATCTTGATCCAGATAGTTGATGGTCGCCACGCTGCCCGGTGGGCCCCAGACCTCGAGTGTTAAGACTTTGGGGTTGAACGGCTTTATCTCTTCGGCGACCGCACCGCCGCCGAAGGCGTTGCCGTGAACACCGAAGATGCCCCGCAGTCGGTACACGCAAAACCCTGAAACTGCGACCACGGCGACGATGACCAGCACCACCCAGAACCGGGTCAGGAGTCGTGACAGCAGGGACCGTTGTCCGGTTGGCTTCCGGTTGGCGGCCTGCTCAGCACCGGCACCGGCGACCGGGGTCGCCAGCGGCTCGGTCCTCGGCTCGGTGGTGGTCATGGGTTCTTTCATCCTTAACCAGGGGCGAAGGGCGCTCAACTAATTAGCCTGTGTGTAACCTTAGCTACTCTAATCGGAATACGCGACAGAATAGAAACCGGGCAGGGAGGGTTTGGATCACTGAATCGGGCTTTCCGACCGGTGCGCTCGGACGGGGTGCGAACGCGACGAGAGGATCGGTGACAATGAGCGATAGGAAACGGCCTCGTTCCCCACGAGGAACGGCGAGCGATACTATCCAGCCCATGAACGTTACGGGATTTGCCGTTGTTGCCATCGCCGCGGCGATCGGCCTGTCCGCGCCGGCCTACGCCGACCCCGACACCGACTTCGACAACCAGCTCCAGAAGTACGGCATCTACGGGTCGCATGACTACAACCCGTATCTGGCCAAGATCGCCTGCCGACGGCTGGGTCAGGGCGTCGATCCCGACGCGGCAGCTTCCGCTCATTTCCTCTCCAACAATCTCCCCAGGGGCACCACGCAGGTGCAGACCTATCAATTCCTCGGTAGCGCCATCAGCATGTACTGCCCCGACTTGGCGCCCAAGCTGCAGAACATTCCCGCGCGCTAAGCGGTCGAAACGAAGCCGCGCGGCAGCGTCAGCGGCAAGTCGTTGTAGGTGGCAATGCCCGGTGCCGCGGCGACGACGGCTGGGATCGCGTTGATCGCGGGCAGCGCTGTCATGATGTGTCCGAGGTCCATGAATTCTTCGATCGTGGTGGCCTCGAAATACGGCGGCGGCAGGAAACCGACCTTGGTGGTAACTGTGGGCTGTCCGTCGACCTGGATGACCCAGCCGTCTCCGTCGATCTTCCAGTCCGGCTCGAGTGTCTGTCCTTTGCGCCACCGAACATTGAGGTCGATGACGGTCTTGCCGCCGACGACTCCCTGCCAGCTGATGTAGACGCCTGCCACGCATCCCGCGGGGATGGTCCACGACGCCATCTCGAGATCCGCTGTGGTTTGCGCGAATTCGGCTTCACACCGCACGTCGTCGAGTTCGATGCCCAGCGCATCACCCACCAGCCGGACTGCCTCACCGAAGATCGCGGTGCCCTTTGCGGCCATCGACTGCAGGTCCGGGTGGTCGATCGGCTGGCCGAAGCCGACCGGCTTCTCGGTGTCCGGCGAGTCGTAGAAGGTGGTGTCGGCGGCTTCGTTGACGGTGACCTTGTCGACTCGGTTGCACACCATCGCACAGACGATGGCCAGCAGCTCGGCGAAACCCGGGCTCACGCCTGATCCGAAGATCGTGGCGCCGCCCAACTCGGCGGCTTCGACGATCCGGTCGCGGCCGGCGCCGAGGTTTCGTCCGGTGATGAAGGAGGCGGTGGTCACCACGTTGACGCCCGCCGACAGGATGCGGACCAACTCGTCGACGTCGATCCACATCGGGTTGTAGACCACGCAGTCGGGTTTGAGAGCAAGCAGCGCGTCGACGTCGTTGGTGGCGGCCACCCCTAGCGGCGCAATGCCGACCAGCTCGCCGGCGTCACGGCCTACCTTCTCCGCCGACCAGGCATAGCACCCCACCAGTTCCAAAATCGGGTTGGCGGCGATCGATTTGAGGGAGCTTTTGCCGACGTTTCCGGTGTTCCACTGAACTACTCGATAATTATTTGGCACTCGCTCAGCATAGGGAAGTGCGGCCCGGTCGGAAACGGCATCTCATGGTTCGCGAGGTGCTGGCGCGGCGCCGTTGAGCACCACGTCGACGCCTGGCTGGATTCAGTCGTCGACGGCGACACCGCGGCGCGTGCGCCTGCGCCGGTGCACCCCTGAGGGTTTGCCGGTCGGGCGCCGGTTGCGCAGGCCGCGTTCGGCGGCAGCGTCTTCCAGGCCGTCGTCGTCCATGTCGGCGTCTTCAACTGGGGGCGCCTCTTGCGCTGTCGACTCGACATCGGTGGCCGCGACGACTTCGGCGGGCTGCTCAACCGTTTCGGTCGTTTCGTCGCCGTCGGCGTCAGCGGTGTCTTCCGCCTCGCCGTCAGACTCTTGATCTTCTTCGGTCTCTGCCTCGGCCTCGTCGACGTCGCCGTCCTTCTTGCCGCGGCGGCGGCGCTGCTTCTTTTCTTTCTTGGGCTTCAGCGGTTTCGGCGGTGGTGGCGGAAGCTCGGCGACGAACGACAGGTAGAACCCGAAAATGCCGAGCAGCGCAATCGCGGCTGCCGCGCCGTAAATGGCAAACAGCCACTGTCCGACGTTGTCCAGGTTCAGCCAGATCTCGCTGATCGCGGTGCCGACAATCAGCACGCCGGCCAGCACATGGGCCACCACCGACGCGGTCTGCAGGGTCAGGGCCAGCTGCGGGGTGCCGAACTCCGGCTTGCGAGCCCGCAGCAAAGTGAACACCACCGGCAATGCGGCCAGGGCAATCACCACCCCGGCGACGATCCGCGCCGCCGTGCCGAGGGTGGGCGAGGTGTCGCCCATCAACTCGGGCCAGCGCGGTAGCACGAAGAAGAAATAGAGGACGCCTGCGGCGATCGAGAACGTCGCGTGCCACAGCGTGGCAGAACTGCGTCCCATGCCCCTCCTTGAACTGGTATCCGGTTGCGACCAGACCTTAGCCGATGGCGATCAAGCCTGGTCGCACCCCGGACTGAGTGCGGAGGATGCGGGATTTGAACCCGCGAGGGCTGTTAACCCAACCCGCGTTCCAGGCGAGCGCCATAGGCCACTAGGCGAATCCTCCGTCGGCCATGGTAGCCGAGCGCAGCTACGCGTCCTTAATACTGTCGCCGATTGATGCGGCGACAGTACTAGACTCTCGGTGGACCCCGCGCGGCGTCTATCCTGTGAACTCCCCCAGGGCCGGAAGGCAGCAAGGGTCAATGGGCTCTGGCGGGTGCGCGGGGTCCCCTATGTGGATCTGGTGGCGACGCGCTGCGCTCGGCTTCGCCGGGCTTGCGATCGCCACCGGTGACCACCCAGTTGTCAGTAGTGAAAGGCGGATGGTGTCGTACGGCTCGTTCAGCTCCCTAGGCCGTACCGACCTCGAGGCATTGCATGCCCGCCACCAGGACGACTATCGCGAACTGCAGTCGCTGAAGCTCGCCTTGGACCTCACCCGCGGCAAACCATGCAGCGACCAACTGGACCTGTCCAACGCCTTGCTGAGTCTGCCCGGCGACGACTATCGCGACGGCGAGGGCACCGACACCCGCAACTACGGCGGCCAGCACGGCCTGCCGGAACTGCGGACCATCTTCGGCGAGCTGCTCGGCATCCCGGTGCCCCACCTGATCGCGAGTAACAACGCCAGCCTGGAACTGATGCACGACGTGGTGGTCTTTTCGATGCTGCACGGCGGTGTGGATTCGCCGCGGCCCTGGAAGGACGAGCCGGTCGTCAAGTTCTTATGTCCGGTTCCCGGCTATGACCGGCATTTCGCCATCACCGAAACCATGGGCGTCGAGATGATCCCGATCCCGATGCTCGAGGACGGCCCGGACGTCGACCTGATCGAAGAGCTCGTCGCCGTCGACCCGGCCATCAAGGGCATGTGGGCGGTACCGGTGTTCGCCAATCCCACCGGCATCACCTACTCGTGGGAGACGGTTCGACGGCTGGTGCAGATGCGCACGGCGGCCGAAGATTTCCGGCTGTTCTGGGACAACGCCTACGCGGTGCACACCTTGACGCTGGAGTTCGTCCGCCAGGTCGACGTGCTGGGTCTGGCCGCCGCGGCGGGCAACCCCAACCGGCCATACGTCTTCGCGTCGACGTCGAAGATCACCTTCGCCGGAGCCGGCGTCAGCTTCTTCGGCGGATCTCTGGGCAACATTGCCTGGTATTTGCAGTACGCCGGAAAGAAGTCGATCGGGCCGGACAAGGTCAATCAGCTGCGGCACCTGCGCTTCTTCGGCGACGCCGACGGCGTTCGGCTGCAGATGCTGCGCCACCAGCAGTTGCTGGCGCCCAAATTCGCGTTGGCTTTGGAGATCCTGGACAAGCGGCTCGGCGAGTCCAAGATCGCCTCCTGGAACGAGCCGCAGGGCGGTTACTTCATCAGCCTCGACGTGTTGCCGGGTACGGCGCGGCGCACCGTCGCCTTGGCCAAAGAGGCCGGTATCGCCGTCACCGAAGCGGGCGCGTCGTTCCCCTACCGAAAAGACCCGGACGACAAGAACATCCGGATCGCGCCGACGTTCCCTCCGCTATCCGACCTGCGCAATGCGATCGACGGCCTGGCCACCTGCGCATTGCTGGCCGCCAGCGAGTCGCTGCTCAGCCGGGAATAGGTCGCCCAGCCAGGTCGGCGTCGGACGGCATCGGTAGCCTGCTGACCGTGGCTCTCTACCGCAAGTACCGACCGGCGACCTTCGCGGAAGTGGTAGGGCAGGAACACGTCACCGAGCCGCTGTGCACCGCGTTGTCGGCGGGCCGAATCAACCACGCTTACTTGTTTTCCGGTCCCCGCGGCTGCGGCAAGACGTCGTCGGCGCGCATCTTGGCCCGATCGCTGAACTGTGTGCAGGGGCCCACGGCAACGCCATGCGGTGTCTGCGACTCTTGCGTCGCGCTGGCGCCCAACGGGCCGGGCAGCATCGACGTCGTCGAACTCGACGCGGCCAGCCACGGCGGCGTGGACGACACCCGTGAGTTGCGCGATCGCGCGTTTTACGCGCCGGCCCAGTCGCGCTACCGGGTCTTCATCGTCGACGAGGCGCACATGGTGACTACGGCAGGGTTCAACGCGCTGCTCAAAATCGTCGAGGAGCCCCCCGAGCACCTCATCTTCATCTTTGCCACGACTGAGCCGGAGAAGGTGTTGCCGACGATCCGGTCGCGCACCCATCACTATCCGTTCCGGCTGCTGCCGCCCCGCACCATGCGGGCGCTGATCGAACGGATCTGCACGCAGGAGGGGGTGGTCGCCGACGAAGCGGTCTACCCGCTGGTGATCCGGGCCGGCGGCGGGTCGCCCCGCGACACCCTTTCGGTTCTCGACCAATTGCTGGCCGGTTCGGAATCCGGTCCGGACGGCAACCGGATCAGTTACCAGCGGGCACTGGGGCTGCTGGGCGCCACCGACGTTGCGCTGATCGACGAGGCCGTCGACGCTCTTGCCGCCGCCGACGCCGCGGCGTTGTTCGGGGCGGTCGAATCGGTGATCGATGCCGGGCATGACCCTCGGCGCTTCGCCACCGACCTGCTTGAGCGGTTCCGCGATTTGCTTGTGCTGCAAGCTGTTCCAGACGCCGTTGCTCGCGGGGTGGTCGACGCGCCGGAAGACGTGCTGGACCGGATACGCGATCAAGCGGCTCGGCTCGGCACGGCCACGCTCACCCGCTACGCCGAAGTCGTGCATGCCGGCCTGACTGAGATGCGCGGCGCGACGGCCCCCCGTCTGCTGCTCGAGGTGATCTGCGCGCGGCTGTTGTTGCCGTCGGCCAGTGACACCGAATCGGCGCTGCTGCAACGCGTCGAGCGCATCGAAACCAGGCTGGAGATGTCTATTCCGCGCGGCGACAAAACGCCCGCCGAAGCGACTGTCGTGCCGAGACCATCACCGCCGCCGGCCGTCGCCGCTGAGCCGGAACCCACACCGGCGCCGGGGCCAACCTCGCCCGGGCAG
>NZ_JBATXN010000389.1:0-2562 GCF_049673265.1 Mycobacterium sp.
GTGTAGAAGCTGAACCCGAAGATGTAGTCGTACTGGATGTTGAGCAGCCCGGTGGTGAGCTCGAAGAGGATTCCGCCCACCAGCATCACCAAGGACAACCGCTCCAGAAGTTGCGCCATCGATCGCAGCGGTGGCCATGTGAACAGCCGGGGCATGACCGACCACAATTTGGCGAGCACCACCGGGATAATGATCAGACCCAATCCGACGTGCACGCCTTGAGTCAGCCGGTAGAGCCAGGAGGGCCGGGTCGGCCAATCGAACGTGGGCAGTTTGAGCCATCCGACGTTGCCAGGGATGGCTTGGCCGAATTGCGGACCGTACGCGATGTATGACAGCAGCCCGGTCAGAATGACCACCGGCAGACTGACGAGCAGCATCGAGCCGAACACCGACGTCAACCACGGGCCCCGCAGCGGGCTCCGCCACCGCTGCAGCAGGCCCATCCCGGGCGGTCGGTGGCGCTCCAACGCGCGCCACAAACGGGTCGGAAATCCGTACACCACCTCGATAGTGTCGCCCTAAGCAGCGGTGCTGCGCGAATCGTCGTAGCCAGGCGCCTCAGCGCTGTTCGCTGGGCGTGCACGAGAGTGCATCCGTCGGCTACCGGTCCACGCCCGAACGGGTGGCGCCTGTCAGCCCGCAATCACTCTGGCGTGAATGTCGACGACGTGAGTGACGAGGAACCCGCTAGCGCTGGCAATGTCGCCGAGCGAGCCGGCTCCCACGCGCGACCACGGAAACCAGTGCCCAAGATATTGTTCGGTTTCCCAGCGCACTAGCCGTGGACTCGATCTCGACGATGGCAATGCCGCCATGCGCGAGGAGTTCCGCGGCCCGCTTCAAGGTCCGAACCGGGTTCCCGCCGATACCGATATTCCCGTCGGTGAGCAGAATCTGTTCCCAGTGGCCCTCGGCGGGCAACGGAGCGAACAGGTCGCGGCGGATCGCGGTCCCGCCACGTCCACGTGTCATCTCTACCGCGGCGGTCGAACAGTCGACCCCGAGGGTGGGAAATCCGCGCTGCCGCAGAGACGCGGTGAATCGTCCAGGACCGCATCCCAGATCCAGAGTGGGGCGTGAAGTGCAGTGCCCAAGTACGTGCTCGTCGGCGAGTCGATCTTGTGGTGTGGTCTCGGGTCCCCCGATCCAGCGGACCATCGGCAATTCACGGCAGCGCCCGTGGTGATCGCGAGCCCAACACGGGCTCCCCGCCGCCGCCGACCGATAAATCAGGTCGACGGACCTTGCCCCACCAACCTCGCAGGTACCAGCGGTCATCGCCGCTCCCGGAACCATACGGCGCGCATGTCCATCTAGCCACCCGTTCGCATCATCGGTGCATTTAAGTGGTATTCGGCGCTGAGTGGACTACGGATTGCCCAAGCCAGGATTCTCCGGGCCTGTCGACGCCGTGCTGAGCCAGCGACCGCGTGTCCCGCGCCGCACGCAGGCTCACGACACGCCAGCACGCGCCAATTCGGCGATGCGAAGTACCGGGCCATGGCGACAAAGTTGTCGGCAGTCGGTCGAAACTCAACTCCGCCGACAGCTCCGCCAATTCCGACGTCAACGCTGTCATGGGCGTTCGTACGTCCCGGTTAGCATGCCGCGGGCGATCACGTGTCCGCTCATCTGCTTCAGCAGCGCTTTGGCGGTGGTGACGTGGTCGGGAATCGGCTCGTCCAGCGCCAACAGATGGAACCGATAGCGGTGCGGCCCGTGACCGGGAATCGGGCGCGGGCCCGCGTATCCCCGGTGCCCCAAACTGCCCGGGATGAAACGCATTCCCGCGGTTCCCGGCTGCAACGCGCCGGTGTCGACATCCGGCACATCGGGCTCGATCACCGCGACGGTGTGCAACAGCGGGCGCGGCAGCGGAACGTCGACGTCGTCGATGATCAGCACCAGCTGCCGCGTCTCTGGCGGTACGCCGGTCCAACGCAGCTGCGGTGAAGTATTGTCGCCGACGCCTTTTCCCGCGCTCGCCGGCGGCATCACGCCGCCGTCGCTGAACGCCGTGCTGGTGACCATGATGTTATCGGGAGCGGCGAAACCCGCACCCGCAAGCGGACTTCGATGCTCGCCTGCTCGGACTTTGCGCAGCAGTCCGCCGATGGCGCCCATCATGCGCCGCTTCCGGCGCCGCGGATCGCTACCGTGCTGGACCGCAGCACGTCGCCCAATTCGGTGGGCAGATAACCCTGCGCCGCCAGCCGTGGCAATACGCCTCCGCTGGCGATGATCTCGAGAATGAGATCGGGCAGCTTGGGCACCGACCCCGACGCCCCGGTTGTCTCGTTGCGCCATTCGCCGGTGTGCAGATCGAAGGCCCCGGTGTCGCCCTCGCTGAAGACGGTGGTGGCGTCGGGAATCGTCATTGCGGGCAGCCCGGCATTGACAGCGTTGCGAAAGAACAGCGAATTGAATTCCTCGGCGACCAATCCGGCCACGCCGAGTTCGGTGAACAGCGCCGCAACCGGCCGCGACGATCCCAGCCCGAAGTTCTTGCCCGCCAACACGATGTCGCCGGGCGAAACCTGGTCGGTCCAACCGGGCCGT
>NZ_JBATXN010000390.1:0-2398 GCF_049673265.1 Mycobacterium sp.
GGTGTGCATCAGTCCGATGTTGCCGGAAGATTTCGATCTACAACTCGAGTCACGATCCGCACAGAAACGGTCCGCGCGCGGGCTATTTCACTGTAATTTGCGATGGTGCCTCCGGCGATGATGACGACCGTCGACGGGTTTCCCATCCAGGTGAGTGATACCGGTCCGGAACAGGGCTCCGTCGTGGTGTTGCTGGGTGCCGCGCAGCGCGCACCCGCCGCCTACGACGCGGTCTGCGAGCGCCTGCACACCGCATCGCTGCGGACAATTGTCGTCGGCCCTGACCCGCGCCTGACGCCCAAGTCGGTCGTGGGCATTCTCGACGTGCTTGACATCAACTGGGGTGTGCTGGTCGGCGACCGAGTCGGCGGCGAGTTGGCGTGGGAGTTGGCCGCGACCAGGCTGGACCGATTCACCGGTCTGGTGGCCATCGACCGCGGTCATCCACGGGTCGCCGATGCCACCGGGGTGATTCGCGACGACCACTGTCCGCCAGTCGAGATCAACACAACCGCACTGGTCAGCACCCCGGCTGCGCAGGCGGTGGCCCGTGCCAGCCAGCGATTTGTTTACGGCGATTACCGCGTCGTGGAGTTGCTTGCCCGGCGCAACGCGCACGAGTCGACCGCCCAGTTGGCCGCCGAGATCGTCCTGCGCACCAGCACCTGGTGACCAAAGACGAGCTGGAGCGGCTGGTAGCCGCCGGTGAAGTCGACACCGTGATCGTCGCGTTCACCGACATGCAGGGCCGGCTCATGGGCAAGCGGATCGCGGCGCGGTTCTTCCTCGACGAGGCGGCCGAACACGGCGCCGAGTGCTGCAACTACCTGTTCGCCGTCGATGTCGACATGACCACCGTCACCGGCTACGCGATGTCGAACTGGGACACCGGCTACGGCGACATGGTGATGCTGCCGGACCTGACGACGCTTCGGCTGATTCCGTGGCTGCCCGGGGCAGCCCTGGTGCTGGCCGATGTGGCTTGGCACGACGGCAGCCCGGTCGAGCCGGCACCGCGTCACGTCCTGCGTCGTCAACTTGACCGGCTACATCAACGCGGCTTGCGCGCCTACGTCGGCACCGAACTGGAATTCATGGTTTTCGACGACACGTATCGAAACGCCTGGGCGAGCGGTTATCGCGGGCTGAGGCAAGCCAGCGACTACAACATGGATTACGCCGTCATGGCATCCACCCGCATCGAGCCGCTGCTGCACGATATCCGCCAGCAGATGGAAGGTGCCGGGCTGCGCTGGGAGACTTCCAAGGGCGAGTGCAACATGGGGCAGCAAGAAATCGGGTTCCGCTACGACGAGGCGCTGGTCACCTGCGATAACCACGGCGTCTACAAGAACGGGGCGAAAGAAATCGCCGACCAGCACGGCAAGTGTCTGACTTTCATGGCGAAATACGATGAGCGCGAGGGCAACAGCTGCCATATCCACATGTCGCTTCGGACGACGGATGGCTCCGCAGTATTCGCCGATGAGCAACAGCCGTTCGGCATGTCACAAAAGTTTCGCAGCTTCGTCGCCGGCCAGTTGGCCACATTGCCGGAGTTGACGATGCTGTATGCGCCGAACATCAACTCCTACAAGCGGTTTGCCGATCGCAGCTTCGCGCCTACCGTGGTGGCGTGGGGATTGGACAACAGGACCTGTGCCCTGCGCATCGTCGGTCACGGCGACAATTTGCGGGTGGAATGCCGGGTGCCCGGCGGTGACGTCAACCAGTATCTGGCCGTGGCGGCACTGATTGCCGGTGGGCTGCACGGTATCGAGCACGGCTTGGAGTTGCCCGAGCCGTGCTCGGGCAATGCCTATCAGGCTGCCGGCGATGTCGAACGGCTGCCCGGCACGCTCGCCGAGGCTGCGGCACTTTTCCAGGCATCGACTGTCGCTCGGCAGGCGTTCGGGGAGAATGTCGTGAGCCACTACGTCAACAGCGCCCACGTCGAGGTGGCGGCATTCAATGCGTCGGTCACCGACTGGGAGAGGGTGCGCGGGTTTGAACGTTTCTGATCCGGCGACGATGCGGGCCGGAACGGCCCGAGGAGAAGGCGGGCAATCGGGGCCTAGACCGCCGGTGATCGGCTTGACCACCTATCTGGACCAAGCGCAGATGGGCGTGTGGAATGTTCGCGCCAGTTTTCTGCCGGCCGTCTATTTCCAGGGCGTCATCGCGGCGGGCGGGGTGGCCGTGCTGCTACCGCCACAGCCGGTCGATCCCGACATCGCCGAGCGGGTCGTCGACGGCCTGGACGGGCTGCTCATCACCGGCGGGAAGGACGTCGGCCCCGGCGCCTATGGCCAGCAGCCGCATCCGGCCACCGACCAGCCCGTCCGTGAGCGCGACGCCTGGGAATTCACGCTGCTTGCCGCGGCGCTGCGGCGCGAGC
>NZ_JBATXN010000391.1:0-2873 GCF_049673265.1 Mycobacterium sp.
TGGAGGGCCCGTCCTACACCAGGCCGCCGAGCTGGCGGGGACTCGACGTCCCGGATGTTCTGCTATCCGGCGACCACGCTCGCGTCGAGTCTTGGCGACGGCAGGCTGCCGAGCAGCGCACCCGTGAACGCCGCCCCGACCTATGGGATCGAGATCGACGCTAGAGCGGATTTCACCGAGAAATCCCGCACCACCGTCGATCTCGGCGGGGATAAGCCTCAGATCCGCCCGGACCGCTGCCGAGATGGTGGCGCCCTCGGCGGCGGCGTCTTGGGCGGCCTGCTCGATGCGCGCCGACAGTCCATCGAACGCGCCGCCAGTCATGTCCTGCAGAGACTGCGGCGCCGTAGATCGTGGCTTGGAGGCCCGCCACAACCGCCGCCAGTGCCGCTGCGGTGGTGATCAACAGGAGCGACCGCGCCCGCATGGCCCTCCTCACACTGCCCTCGACCGACGCGCCGGACTAGCGGGTGGGTTGCGCTGTATGTCCCGAGGGCCTTGGTCATATCTACCGTTTGCCCACGTCACAGCCAGCTGCGCGGAATCGGCGATTCGCGCTGATTTCACTGCCTGGTCCCGATCTGGCACAATTGACCAGTTGTCTCCAGCGGTTGCCGGTCGGCCGGTCCGCTCCCGCCTGCTGCGAGATGCGCCCAGATGCCCGAATCCATCGGCTCGGTTGACTGTCCACGCTTCGACAGCGTGCAGCCCGCAGCCGCGACCGCAAGGAAGTGTCTTCCGACATGAACACGCTGGACTTCGTCGACAAGGCGTCGCTGCGCGACGACATCCCGGCTTTCGGCCCCGGCGACACGATCAATGTGCACGTCAAGGTGATCGAGGGCGCCAAAGAGCGCATCCAGGTGTTCAAGGGCGTCGTACTGCGTCGCCAGGGCGGCGGGGTCCGGGAGACCTTCACCGTTCGTAAGGAGAGCTACGGCGTGGGCGTCGAGCGGACCTTCCCGGTGCACTCGCCGAATATCGACCACATCGAGGTCGTGACCCGCGGTGACGTCCGCCGCGCCAAGCTCTACTACCTGCGCGAGCTGCGCGGCAAGAAAGCCAAGATCAAAGAGAAGCGCTGACCGTCCGAGCCGCCGCACGCGCATCGTCGCCCGACTGGTTCTGACTGCCGGCCCACTCAGCCCTCCGCTCACCCGGCGTGCATGGTCGCCCAGTTAGGCTGACGCAGTGACCGAAACCACCGACTCGTCGCCTGAGGGCCAACCCAACTCTGAACCGGCTGAGCCAGAAGTCGCGACAAGCCAACCGGCCACCACCGAATCAAGCGGCGCGGACGCCAACCCCAACGAGGACGAGCCCGAGGGCAAAAAGAAGGCGGCGCTGCGGGAAACCGTCATCCTTGCAGCGATCGCGCTGGTGCTCTACTACGTCATGTTGACGTTCGTGGCGCGGCCCTACCTGATCCCGTCGGAATCCATGGAACCCACCCTGCATGGATGTTCGGGTTGTGTCGGTGACCGGATCATGGTGGACAAGGTGACCTTCCGTTTCGGCTCACCGCACCCCGGCGACGTCATCGTGTTCAAGGGGCCGCCGTCGTGGAACCTGGGTTACAAGTCGATCCGCTCGCACGATGCCCCATTGCGCTGGGTGCAAAACGGGCTGTCGTTCATCGGCTTTGTGCCGCCCGACGAGAACGACCTCGTCAAGCGCGTCATCGCGGTTGGTGGACAGACCGTGCAGTGCCGAAGCAATACCGGGTTGACGGTCAACGGCGCGCGGCTGAAAGAGCCCTATCTGGATCCGGCCACGATGAACGCCGAGCCATCGGTGTACCCGTGTCTGGGCCCCGAGTTCGGGCCGGTCACCGTCCCACAGGGACGGTTGTGGGTGATGGGGGACAACCGCACCCATTCGGCGGACTCTCGGGCCCATTGCACCAGTACCCCAGCCGACGCAATGAACGGACTGCTGTGCACGGGCGATCCGATGGCGGGCACCGTGCCGGTGGGCAACGTCATCGGTAAGGCAAGGTTCATTGTGTGGCCGCCATCGCGATGGGGTGGTGTGCGTTCGGTCAATCCGCAGCAGAATCAGTAGGCATGGCCACCGCATGGCCGCCACGGACGGTAATTCGTAAATCCTCGGGCTTGCGCACACTGGAGTCGGCGCTGTACCGCAGCGGTCTTGGACCGGTGGCGGGTGTGGACGAGGTCGGCCGCGGAGCCTGCGCCGGGCCCTTGGTGGTCGCGGCTTGTGTGCTTGGCCCGGGAAGACTGGAAAGCCTTGCTGCGCTTGATGATTCGAAGAAACTCAACGAAAAGACACGGGAGAAGCTGTACCCGTTGATTTGCCGCTATGCGCTGGCCTACCACGTGGTGTTCATCCCGTCAGTCGAAGTTGACCGGCGGGGCGTGCACGTAGCAAACATCGAAGGCATGCGACGGGCCGTGGCCGGGCTGTCGCTGCGTCCCGGCTATGTGCTCAGCGACGGATTCCGGGTGCCGGGACTGGCGGTGCCGTCGCTGCCGGTGATCGGCGGCGACGCGGCAGCGGCCTGTATCGCTGCCGCCAGCGTGCTGGCCAAGGTCAGCCGGGACCGGTTGATGGTGGCGATGGACGCCGACCACCCGGGCTACGGGTTCGCCGAGCACAAGGGCTACAGCACCATTGCCCACTCTGCCGCGCTGAACGAGTTGGGCCCGTGTGCCGAGCATCGGTACTCGTTCATCAACGTCCGGCGGGTGGCGACCGGATCGGGCAGCCGCGTGCGCCTGGTGACGATGCGGGCCGGCACGGCCCGAGGAGCAGCCAGGCAATGGGGCGTGGCCGAGTGCATGCCGGATCCCTGCGACGACGACGGGTGGGGAAAGATGGAACCGGACTCGCATGAAACCGCGGAGTCGGGT
>NZ_JBATXN010000392.1:0-7366 GCF_049673265.1 Mycobacterium sp.
GGGTTGCCCTCGGCCGCGTCGGCAAAATGTTCTCGATCAGGTTGGGTCGGTTGATCGAGCGCCATATGTCGCGGGCTGCGACCACCGCCTGCGGATCGGTCAGACCCGCGTAGTGGTGGAAGTGCGAGGCCGGGTTGGCGAACGCGGTCGAGCGCATCGCCAAAAACCGGGAGACGTACCACTGCTCGATGTCCTCGATCCGCGCGTCCACATACAGAGAGAAGTCGAACAGGTCCGACACCATCAGGGTGGGCCCGGTCTGCAGCACGTTGAGGCCTTCGAGGATCAGGATGTCGGGGTGGCGCACCACCTGCTTGGCGTCCGGCACCCGGTCGTAGTGCAGATGCGAGTACACCGGCGCGCAGGCATAGTCCGAACCCGACTTCACCGAGGTAACGAACCGCATCAGGGCGCGTCGGTCATAGCTTTCCGGAAAACCCTTGCGGTGCATTAGGTTTCGACGGTTCAATTCAGTGTTCGGGTAGAGGAACCCATCGGTGGTCACCAGGTCGACTCGCGGGTGGTGATCCCAGCGGGCCAGCAGCGCCTGCAGCACGCGAGCCGTCGTCGACTTACCGACCGCCACGCTGCCGGCCACCCCGATGATGAACGGCACCGGCCGATCGGGATTTTGCTGGGGTTCGCCGAGGAACTCGGCGGTGGCGCTGAACAGCCCTTGACGAGCGGCGACTTGCAGGTGCAACAGCCGGGCCAGCGGCAAGTAGACCTCTTCGACCTCGAGCAAGTCGATCTGCTCGCCCAGACCGCGCAGGCCGACGACTTCTTCTTCGGTCAGCGGCTGCGGCGTCGACATGCGTAGCGAGCGCCACTGACTTCGGTCGAACTCCACATAGGGGCTCGGCTCGCTCAGCCGCGGCATGACTGTCAGTCTTGCAGGGGCGACGCGGCTAGCGTTAACCGGTATGGAACCCGCCGCGCTGATCCGCGAGTACCTGCTGCTCGGTTTGCGCTTCGACCGGATTGAAGCTGGGTACGTCGACGCCTTCACCGGCGATCCCGCGCTGCGCCAAACCGTGTTGGCCGAGCCCGCGCCAGACCCGGCCAGCCTGGTTCGTCAGGCTGAGCGTTTGCTTGCAGTGCTGCCAGATGTGCTGCACAGCAATGGATTCGACCAATCCCGCGCCGACTACATCGGTGCTCATCTGCGGGCGTTGGCCTGCGCCGGGCGCAAGTTCGCCGGAGAAGACATCGGGTTCGTCGACGAGGTGCACGACTATTTCGACGTCCACATCGCTAAAGGCGAGCCGGAGACCTACCGGCAGGCGCATGCCCGGCTCGACGAAGTATTGGGTGGTGTCGGCCCACTGGTCGACCGGATGGAGGGCCACCGCGCAGCCGAAGAGATCCCGCCCGATCGGTTGGCAGAGTGCATCGCGGCGTTCTCCAGCGCGCTGCGCGATCGGGTGCGCGCCCAGTATCCGCTGCCCGACACCGAAACCGTTGAGTACCAGGTGGTGACCGACAAGCCGTGGTCGGGATTCAACTACTACCTGGGCGATTACCGCTCGACTGTGGCCGTCAACGCCGACATCAAACAACTGATGTCGAACCTGCCGCGGCTGGTGGCCCACGAATCCTATCCGGGGCATCACACCGAGCACTGCCGCAAAGAGGCCGGGCTGGTCAACCGGAAAGGCCAGGCCGAGCAGACCATTTTCCTGGTGAACACCCCGCAGTGCCTGATGGCCGAAGGCCTGGCCGATTTGGCGCTGTACGCCGCCATCGGCCCGCGCTGGGGACACTGGGCGTCCGAGGTCTACGCCGACCTGGGGCTGAGGTTCGACGGCGAACGCGCCGAGGCGGTTTCCGAGGCATCCGCGGCGCTGGCCGGTGTCCGCCAGGACGCCGCGTTGATGTTGCACGACGAGCATCGCGATGCCGACGAAGTGGTGGCTTTCCTGCGGCGTTGGCTGCTCGTCAATGACACCCGCGCGCGGCAGATGTTGCGGTTCTTGTCGTCGCCGCTGTGGCGTGCCTACACCAGCACCTACGTCGAGGGGTATCGGTTGCTGCGGCAGTGGCTGGACGAACGCACTACCGGGGTGAGCCTTGTCGAGAGGTTCGGCCGGCTGCTCGACGAGCCACTGATCCCGTCGGCACTGCGCGCCCCTTGAGGGCGTTGTCGGGCTCCTCAGCGGGCCGTACCCGGCCTGCATCGTCGCCCGACTAGTGTCGGGTGCATGGCAGCCGATTTGACCGCGACCACTACCTCCACCGCAGCCGTAGGCGCGGAGTATGCCGATACCGCGAGCAGCGCGTACCGTGCAGCATTACAGGTCATCGAGTCCGTCGAACCGCGGATCGCCGCTGCGACACGCAAAGAGCTTGCCGACCAACGCGATTCGCTCAAGCTCATCGCCAGCGAAAACTATGCGTCGCCCGCGGTGCTGCTGACCATGGGCAGCTGGTTGTCGGACAAGTACGCCGAAGGCACCATCGGGCACCGCTTTTATGCCGGCTGTCAGAACGTCGACACCGTCGAGAGTGTCGCCGCCGAGCACGCCCGCGAGCTGTTCGGCGCGCCGTACGCCTACGCCCAACCGCATTCCGGCATCGACGCCAACCTCGTGGCCTACTGGGCCATCCTGGCGACCCGGATTGAGACGCCCGGCCTCGCCGAGGCCGGGGCCAAACACGTCAACGATCTGTCCGAGGCGGACTGGGAGCAGCTGCGCGCCAAGCTCGGCGGCCAGCGGCTGCTGGGCATGTCACTGGATGCCGGCGGACACCTCACGCACGGCTTCCGGCCCAACGTCTCCGGCAAGATGTTCCACCAGCGCAGCTACGGCACCGACCCGGAAACCGGGTTGCTGGACTACGACGCGCTCGCCGTCGCCGCGCGTGAATTCAAGCCGTTGATCCTGGTCGGCGGGTACTCGGCCTACCCGCGGCGGATCAACTTCGCGACGATGCGCGAGATCGCCGACGAGGTGGGCGCCACCTTGATGGTGGACATGGCGCACTTCGCCGGGCTGGTCGCCGGCAAGGTATTCACCGGCGACGAGGACCCGGTGCCCTTTGCCCACATCACCACCACCACCACGCACAAGTCGCTGCGCGGGCCGCGCGGCGGCCTGGTGCTGGCCCAACCGGAATACTCCGACGCGGTCGATAAGGGCTGCCCGATGGTGTTGGGCGGGCCGCTGGCACACGTGATGGCAGCCAAGGCGGTCGCGCTGGCTGAGGCGCGTCAGCCCGCGTTCGGCGCCTACGCCCAGCGGGTTGCCGACAACGCCAAGGCGCTGGCCGACGGGTTCCTGCGGCGCGGGGCGCGGCTGGTCACCGGCGGCACCGACAACCACCTCGTGCTGCTGGACGTCACGTCATTCGGGCTAACCGGCCGGCAGGCGGAATCGGCGTTGCTGGACTCCGGCGTCGTCACCAACCGCAACTCCATCCCGGCCGACCCGAACGGCGCCTGGTACAGCAGCGGCATCCGGTTGGGCACCCCGGCAGTGACCACCCGCGGCTTCGGCGCCGCCGAGTTCGACCGGGTGGCCGAGCTGGTGGTCGACGTGCTGACCAACACGCAGCCCGGCTCGGGACCCTCCGGGCCCTCCAAGGCCAAGTACGCCCTGGCCGACGGCACCGTTGAGCGGGTGCACGCGGCTGCCGCCGAGCTGCTGACCGCTAACCCGCTCTACCCGGGGTTGACGCTCTAGGCTCACTAATTTCACGGAACCTGTGTACGCGGGTTACAGTTACTTTCATGGCAGTAAAACCTGTTGCTAACGCATTTATTCTTGAACTCGAGCCGGTCGTGGGCGAGAACCTCGACCGCCACCTCGGCACCGAGAACTTGTGGTTCGCGCATGACTTCGTGCCGTTCGACCAGGGCGAGAACTATGCCTTCCTCGGCGGGCGCGATTGGGATCCGTCGCAGGTAACGCTGCCCAAAACCATCACCGACGCGTGCGAGATCCTGCTGATCACCAAAGACAACGTCGCCGGCTACCACCGCGAACTCGTCGAGCACTTCATCCTCGAGGACAACTGGGCCAATTGGATCGGCCGGTGGACGGCCGAAGAGCACCTGCACGCCATTGCACTGCGCGAGTACTTCGTGGTGACCCGCGAGATCGACCCGACCGCCAACGAGCAGGTCCGCTTCGAGCACGTGTCAGGCACGGGTTATCGAGCCGACCACTATTCGCAGGTCGAAACCCTGGTGTTCATGGCTTTCTTCGAGCGCGCCCATGCGGTGTACTGCAACAACCTGGCGGCCCAGATCGAAGAGCCGGTGCTGGCCGGTCTGATCACCCACATCGCGCGAGACGAAGAGCGGCACGAGGAGTTCTTTGCCAACCTCGTCGCGCACTGCCTGGGCTACACCCGCGACGAAACGATCGCGGCGATCGCTGCCCGTGCCGCCGAAGTCCCGGTGATCGGCGCGGACATCGACGCCTACCAAGACAAGGTGCAAGGCGTCGCTGACGCAGGCATCTTCGGTCCGGATCAACTGCGCCAGACGATCTCCGACCGCATCACCGCATGGGAGCTCGCCGACGAGCCTGCGCTGCGGCAGTTCGTCATCGGCTAGGACGCGGCGGAGCTTTCGCCACGGCGCGCCTGCGCGGCGCACATGCGCAGACCGGAGTAGCGTCGCATTCGATGGCTAGCGACATGCTCTGCTGTCCGGGCGGCGCCTTTCGTCTTCACTTCGACAGGACCGCCGGCCCCGGTCCTGGCGCCGCGGCCCCCGCCGAATCGTCCGTGCGGGCCGCACGGGCATCCAGCCCGGTTGTGACGCCCCGCGTGTACAGGTGGGGGTGGGGCCACCACCCGCACGCGGCAGCGAACCGGGCGATGAGCTCGAGGAGCGCTCGTGACTGAATCCCCGGCGGTCGCACAGGACACCATCCGGACGTATGTGCTCGACACCTCCGTGTTGTTGTCCGATCCGTGGGCCTGTTCCCGCTTCGCCGAACATGAAGTGGTGGTTCCGCTGGTGGTGATCAGTGAGCTGGAAGCCAAACGCCATCACCACGAACTCGGCTGGTTCGCCCGTCAGGCATTGCGCTTGTTCGACGACCTGCGGCTTGAGCACGGTCGGCTGGATCAGCCGATTCCCGTTGGGACACAAGGCGGGACGCTGCACGTCGAACTCAACCACAGCGATCCGGACGTGTTGCCGGCCGGGTTCCGCACCGACACCAACGACTCGCGCATCCTGTGCTGCGCCGCCAACCTGGCCGCAGAGGGCAAACGAGTCACGTTGGTGAGCAAGGACATTCCGCTGCGTGTCAAGGCCGGTGCGGTGGGTCTGCCCGCCGACGAGTACCACGCGCAAGACGTCGTCACGTCCGGCTGGACCGGGATGACGGAAATGGAAGTCACCGCCGAGGACATCGACGCACTGTTCGCCGACGGCGAGGTCGATTTGGCATCCGCACGAGACCTGCCGTGCCACACCGGTATTCGATTGCTTGCCGGCAGCTCTCATGCGCTCGGCCGAGTCAATGCCCAGAAGCACGTGCAGCTGGTCCGCGGCGACCGTGAGGTGTTCGGACTGCGTGGTCGCTCCGCCGAACAGCGGGTGGCGCTGGATCTGTTGCTCGACGAGTCGGTGGGCATCGTGTCGCTGGGCGGCAAGGCCGGCACCGGCAAGTCGGCGCTGGCGCTGTGCGCCGGTCTGGAGGCCGTGCTGGAACGACGCACCCACCGCAAGGTGGTGGTCTTCCGCCCGCTCTACGCGGTCGGCGGCCAGGAGCTTGGCTACCTGCCCGGCAGCGAGAGCGAAAAAATGGGCCCGTGGGCACAGGCGGTCTTCGACACCCTCGAAGGTCTGGCCAGCCCGGCGGTGCTCGAGGAGGTGCTGTCGCGCGGAATGCTCGAGGTGCTGCCACTGACCCACATCCGTGGTCGCTCGCTGCACGACTCCTTCGTGATCGTCGATGAGGCGCAATCGCTGGAACGCAACGTGCTGCTGACCGTGTTGTCCAGGCTCGGCGCGGGATCGCGGGTGGTGTTGACCCACGACGTCGCACAGCGCGACAACCTTCGGGTGGGCCGCCACGACGGGGTGGCTGCCGTGGTCGAAAAACTCAAGGGCCACCCGCTTTTCGCGCATATCACGCTGCTGCGCAGCGAGCGGTCGCCGATCGCCGCGCTGGTCACCGAGATGCTCGAAGAGATCATCAGGGCCCCGCTGCCGTAAGCTTCCGGCCGTGCCCAGACGACCAGACTCCCTCGCGTGGCGGTACTGGCGCACGGTCGCAGGAGTGGCGGCAGCCGCCATTGTGGTGGCGATCGGTGCATTCACCGGGCACGTCAGGTTCGCCAAAGCCAATGACGTCGTCGACTGCGCACAAGTCAAATGCGTGGCGTTGACGTTCGACGACGGCCCCACCCCATACACGGATCGGCTGCTGAGCGTCCTGACCGCCAACCACGCCAAGGCGACGTTCTTCCAGATCGGCAACAAGGTTGCCGCCAACCCGGCCGGCGCGAAACGTGTCGTGGACGCAGGCATGGAGATCGGCAACCACACCTGGGAACACCCCAACATGACGACGCTGCCGCCGGCCGATGTGCCCGAACAGCTTTCGAAGGCCAACGATGCGATCGCCGCCGCCACCGGCGTGACGCCCAATCTGTGGCGGCCGCCGGGCGGCCTGACCGACGCGGCAGTCAACGAGCAGGCCGCAAAGTTCGGTCTGGCCGGAATCCTCTGGGACGTCATACCATTCGACTGGATCAACGACTCGAACACCGCCGCCAGCAGGTATCAGCTGATGACCCAGATCAAACCCGGCTCGGTGGTGTTGCTTCATGACACCTACTCCAGCACCGTCGATCTGGTGTACCAGTTCATCCCGGTGCTGAAGGCCAACGACTATCACCTGGTCACGGTGAGCCAGCTGCTCGGGCAACGAGCGCCGGGCAGCGTGTATGGCAGCCGGGAGAACGGGCCGCCGGTCAATGATCTACGCGACATCCCGGTCGCGGAGATCCCGTCGCTGCCCAACACCCCGTCGCCGAAGCCGATGCCCAATTTCCCGATTACCGATGTGCCGGGTCAGAACTCAGGCGGATCGAACAACGGCAGCTAGCGCTTCCAGACGCGACAATCACTCACGCCACAGGCGTCTCTACGCGGAAGCGGCGGTCAATCTGCCCGCCTCACAGCGACAACGAGACCGGGCCGAGAGTTGTCGCTCGGAGGCGGGCACATCGAACACGCCTGGCCCGCAGGCACTCAGGTGGCTAAAGTGACCGCGCCACTTATCCTTCGGGCAGGTCGCCTGATGCGGCGAACGTCAGCAGCTCACCCCGGCCGATCTGACTGACCAAGCTGGCCGAGTCAAAGTAGATGCGCTCGTTCGTGATTCGATCACCGTCGAAG
>NZ_JBATXN010000393.1:0-5256 GCF_049673265.1 Mycobacterium sp.
AAGGGCCAGGGTGAGCAGGCATATGAGCTGGCCGATGCGTTCTGTCAGCAGGCCACCCTGCGGGTCGAGGCGCTGTTCAATGCCTTGTGGGACAACACCGACAGCACTGACAGTGCGCTGGCGCGCAATGTACTGAAAGGTCGTTACAGCTGGCTCGAAGACGGGATCGTCGACCAGTCCGAGGGCACCGGACCGTGGATCGCGCACTGGGAAACCGGTGAGTCCACCGAGCCCAACTTGGCTCGGCGGTTTTTGACCGTGGCCGAATCCTGACATGGCATACGTCGCCGAGGCTGGCGAGTTCACCCGCGACACCAACTACATCGAAACCCGCATCACCGCCGACGGCCGGGACGGTTATCCGGTAGAACCGGACCGGTATCGACTGATCGTCGCTCGCGCCTGTCCGTGGGCCAACCGCGCGATCATCGTGCGACGGTTACTGGGCCTGGAAAGTGTTATCTCCATTGGCTTTTGCGGCCCAACCCATGACGAGCGCAGTTGGACTTTCGACCTCGACCCGGGAGGGCTCGACCCGGTGCTGAAGATCCCTCGGCTGCAGGATGCGTATTTCAAACGTTTCCCCGACTATCCGAAGGGCATCACCGTCCCGGCAATCGTCGATGTGCCAACCGGCGCTGTGGTGACCAACGATTTCGCGCAGCTGACGTTGGACCTGTCCACCGAATGGACTGCCTACCACCGCGGCGGCGCGTCGCAGTTGTACCCCGAGCCGCTGCGAAACGAGATCGACGAAGTCAACAAAAGGGTCTACACCGAAATCAACAACGGTGTTTACCGGTGCGGCTTCGCCGGTTCGCAGCAGTCCTACGACGCGGCCTACGACCGGTTATTCACGGCCTTGGACTGGGTCAGCGATCGACTGGAAAACCAGCGCTTTCTAGTAGGAGACACGATCACCGAAGCCGATGTCCGATTGTTCACTACCTTGGCTCGCTTCGACCCCGTCTATCACGGGCACTTCAAGTGCAACCGAAGCAAACTCTCCGAGATGCCAGTGCTGTGGGCCTATGCGCGAGATCTGTTCCAGACGCCGGGTTTCGGCGATACCGTCGACTTCGTGCAGATCAAGCAGCACTACTACATCGTGCACGCCGACATCAACCCGACGCGAATCGTGCCGAAGGGGCCCGAGCTGGCCAGCTGGTTGTCGCCGCATGGCCGGGAAGCGTTGGGCGGCAAGCCGTTCGGTGACGGCACGCCGCCGGGACCGCCCATCCCGGCCGAACTGGGGGTACCTCCCGCTTGCGGGGGAGTGCCCGTCGGCCACGGCCCCTAGCCCCAATCGGTACGTACCGACCATTCGGCATGAGGGACGCCGTGCAATTCGCCGGCCGGGTCGACGACCACAGTCATCAACTGGACGGCGATCCCGGTCAGCCGCCCCAGCTTGGGATCGACGGTGGGGATGGTGACCGCCAACCGGCTGCCGGGCCGGTAGAAGGTCGTCATGGGGTTGACCGCATCTTCATACACCCGCAACAGCCACCACGGTGCCCGGCCGATCGCCGGTGGCACCGAAAGCTGCACCGGATCGCGGGCAGTCACTCGTAATTCACCTTGCGCAGCCGGGTTTTCGCAATCATTGAGATCGAGCACTTTGCAATATCTATAGGGTCCGACTCGGGTCAACCGGCCGTGGGAGTATGCGCTGATTTCCGGGTGTAGCGGACCGCGCCCGCGGGATAGCGCCCAGGCGCCGACCCCCGCAGCCGCAGCTGCCAGCACCACCACAGCAAGCAGCACGGCGATGCCGAACTTCGCTTTCGGCTTCACTCCCACGAGACTGCCGCGCCGTCGTGGTCGCTGCGACCACCTTCCTGCTCGACCATCACCGGCCGGTTCCCGCCCAGGCCGGGAATCAACGAGTCGCCGCGGAAGCTGACCACGGTCTGCGCCAGCCCCAAAATCAGCACGGCCGCAACGACACTGAAGCCGACCCACAGCTCGGTATACAGCAACACGCCCAGCGCGCCGCCGAGCACCCACGCCAGCTGCAGCGTCGATTCCGAACGCCCGAACGCCGACGCGCGAGATTCCTCGGGCAGGTCATCTTGTAGCGAAGCGTCCAGCGCGGCCTTGGCAATTGCGCTCGACCCTGAGGTGATCAAGGTTGCGATCGCGGCCGTCAGCAGATTGCCGGCCACCGCCGCGGCCACCGCCGCCACGGTCACCGCCACTGTGCAGCGCACCACCAGCGCCGCGGGCCTGCCCAGCCGCAGCCGTGCGCTGGTGAAGTTGCCGGCGAAGTTACCGATGGCCGCCGCGGCGCCGATAAGTCCCAGCATGCCGAGCTGCACCCATCCACTGGCGTCGCGGGCTTTGGCAACAAACGCCGGATACAAAAACAGGAATCCGACCATGACTTTGATGGTGGAGTTGCCCCACAGCGAGGTGATGATGTTGCGGCCCAACGGTTGTCGAAGAGCCCCACTCGCTTTGCGGACCTCCTCCGGCCAGCTTCGCCGCGATGGATGGCTGCGATAGCTCAAGGTGGTGGGCACCTCGCCCTCGGTCACTTCGACCCAGCGCGGAATGCGCATGGACAGCAAGGCGCCGCCGAGAGTGACCGCAACGATGACGAATAACGCGCCGGGCCAATGGAACAAGCGACTGAAGACATACTCGATTCCGCTGGCGATGCCGCCGCCCAGGATGGTTCCTCCGAGCAGTCCGAACATGGTCAGCCGCGAATTGACCCGCACCAGGTCGATCGACGGCGGCATCACTCGTGGCGTCACCGCGCTGCGCAGGACGCTGAACGACTTCGAAAAAACCATCATTGCCAGCGCGCACGGATACAGCACCCAGGACGGGAAGCTTCCGGTGGCGCCGTCGTAATTGGTGATCAGCACCACCGCCAGCCCTGTGCGCAGCACAAACGACGCCGCCAGCGCGACCCGCCGGCCGTGCTGTAGCCGGTCGAGCGCAGGACCGATCAGCGGCGCGACAACCGCGAACGGCGCGATCGTGATCAACAGGTAGAGCGCGACCCTGTCTTTGCTCTCCCCGGTGGCTGCGGCGAAAAACAACGTGTTCGCCAGCGCGACGGCCATCGCGGCGTCGGTCGCGAAGTTGGCCACCACCGGCCACGTCAGCGCCGTCAGCCCGGACTTGTCGGCGCCGTCCGCGGTGGCGGCGCGCTGCACCAACCCATACATCCGCGAACCCATTTCACGGCTGCGCTGCGCGGCCGCGCGGGTGACGGTGACCCGCTCGCCGCCTGCGCCACTAGGTGGTGGCGCGCTGCGACGGTCGGACTCGGGCTGGTGCTGCAGCGGCGGCAGGTAGCGGTTGGCGCTGGGCATCGGCGGCGGGCGGCGCGGCCGGCCATAGTCCGGTTCGCCGGCCGGATAGTTGGCCATGCCTGGGTGCTCGGCTGGGGGTCCGGTGCGAGCGCGGCGGCCGCCAGACGCCCGGCCGCTATCCGGGTGATCACGCCGCCGTCCAGCCATGCCTCAATTCTCACAGATGTCGGCCGATGCGACGTGTAGGCAACCGGTGTGGCCGGGCGCCACGGCTTTGCGGCAGTATTAAGGGCGTATGGAAACAGCGGACCACGTGACCCGACCCACTGCGGAGTCGGCTGCGGCGACCACCGAAGAGTGGTCGCCTGAGCTGGCATCGGTGCTGACCGCTGCCGTCGAGGCGGCGCGGGCGGCCATCGTCGAGTTCAGCGGTGCCGACACGGTGGGTGACTACCTGGGCGTCGGCTACGAAGATCCGACCAGCGCCACCCACCGTTTCCTCGCCCATTTGCCTGGTTACCAGGGCTGGCAGTGGGCGGTCGTCGTGGCCGCATTTCCCGGCGCTGACCATGCGACCGTCAGCGAAGTGGTGCTGGTGCCGGGGCCGACGTCACTGTTGGCGCCGGAATGGGTGCCCTGGGATCAGCGGATCCGGCCGGGCGACCTCAGCCCAGGCGATCTGCTGGCGCCGCTGCCCGATGATGCGCGGTTGGTGCCCGGTTTTCTGGCCTCCGGCGATCCGCAGGTTGACGAGGTCGCGGTAGAAATCGGTCTGGGCCGGCGTCGGGTGATGAGCGCGTGGGGCCGCTCAGAGGCGGCGCAACGCTGGCACGACGGTGACCACGGCCCGGCCGCGCAGATGGCGCAATCCACCAAACGGGTGTGCCGCGATTGCGGTTTCTTTCTGCCGCTTGCCGGGTCTTTGGGCGCGATGTTCGGGGTATGCGGCAACGAGTTGTCCGCCGACGGGCAAGTCGTCGACTTCGAATACGGCTGCGGTGCGCACTCCGACACCCCGGCTCCCGCCGGCAGTGGCTCGCCGATGTATGCCCCCTACGACGACGGGGTGCTCGACATCACCGAGCAAAGCGGCGATCGCAAGCGCGGCGAAGCCGGGCGCAGCGGGTCGCCGCCATCAGACCCCGCCGAGCTCAGCTAGCCGTTCTCGGCCGTGGCTTTGATCCTGGCCAGGGAAATCTTCATCCCCTCGACCAGTTCCTGCTCGAACTTCTCCGTCCCGCCCATGAATGCGTTCACCGAAAAGCTCGACACCGGCTTCGTCCCGTTCTCGGCGTGCCGGCTCTCGATCACCCGGGTGCCCTCGGGGATCGGCTGCAGTTCGTAGCTCCAGATCGTGTTGTTGGTGTTGACCCGGAACGCCAGCTTCTGATCTGGGATCACCTCGAGCACGGTGCATGTTGTCGGCCAGAACAACCGATTGCGACGGTTGAGGTTGATCGTGCGGGTGCCATGACGGACGGGGCCCAGCGGCCGCATCAGTCGACACTGCGGGCTCCAGTCGGGCATGCGGCGGAAGTCGCTAACCAGCGACCAGACTTTCGAGACCGGTGCCTTGATATCAATCTGAGCTTGCAATAGCGGCGCTGCCATTGGATGCACTCCTCCTAGCTGGGGCCATCATTCTCGGTCAGAGTCAGGTTGATAGTGCAACCCGGTCTGTGCGCCACGCGCGCCTCGGCGCGCGGCATCGCGCTGCCATAGAAAAACAGTGGTGCCCAGCAGGCCGACACCCAGCCCGGCCAACGTCAGGGGCCGCCAGGTCTCTAGCGCGGGTACGACGAACGCGGCCACGCCGGCAACCAGCCAGGCCACTGCGCCGACGGCAATGACGGGCCAGACCTCCAGCAGCGACGCGGGCAGCGTCGGCGGATCGAGGTTTTTGGCAGGCTCGACAGACATCGGGTTCACGATAGCTTGAGCCCGAAGTCGGTCATTCCGGTGGACGATCGGACGTTCTGTCGTAACG
>NZ_JBATXN010000394.1:0-2361 GCF_049673265.1 Mycobacterium sp.
GCCGGGCGCAGCGGGTCGCCACAAAACCCCTGGTCAGAAAATCACTTGCCGCGCCAGCTGTTAAGATTTAACCTCGAACCGCAATCTTCACGCCCGCGGTAGCAACTCGACGAGAGGAGGGAGCCACGATGATCACCACGAACACGTTCGGTGTATGCCCGGTTGTTTCGGCTGGCGACACTGGCTCCCATCATGCTGCCCATGCCGCCGCGGCCGCCTTGGCGGCCGCGCGCAAGCGCCGTAACGCCGCCGCGACGGAAGTGTCCGTGGATCGGGGCTCTACCTAGGTAACAGCCCACTATCTAGCCAAATGGCCACGGACCCGAAGTCAAGGATCCGTGGCCACAGTTTTTGGGTCGACAGCCCATCACCTGGTCCGGATCTCCGCAAAACCGCCAGACCAGGAAGCAGGTGAACCGGATATGTCGACATCGACAGTCCCCGACGAGCAGCAGCCGGAGTTGCCTTGTCACCTCGGCGATCCCGACCTGTGGTTCGCTGACAGTCCGTCGGAGCTGGAGCGCGCCAAGGCGTTATGCGCTGACTGCCCGATTCGAAGCCAGTGCCTGGCCGCGGCATTGCAACGTGCAGAGCCGTGGGGTGTGTGGGGTGGCGAGATCCTTGACCGTGGCTCGATCGTGAACCGCAAGCGACCGCGCGGACGTCCGCGCAAGGATTCGGTCGCCGCTTAGGGAAGACGTCTACGCCGAGATCGACGTTAGCGCAATATTTTTCGACGTAATGCGCGCTGGCGTCGATCTCGGCGCAAGCCGCGCAAGCCGTTAGACGACGATCGCGTCGGGTTCGGCAAAGCCGGGGACCAGCTCTTCCGAAAGCGCTCTTGTCGGCACGTGCGCATCCAACTGGCACATGATCGCCATCGCGGAGGCGAGCACTCGCATCGGGATCGCCAGCTTCGGCGGTAAATCCATCTGGCGGGCTGTCTTGATCTGCGACACCGAGCGGTCGAGCTGGCGATAGGTCATGCGTTGCAACCATTTGCGCGTGTAGTGAAACACCTCGACTTCGACTGGCTCGACGTACTGGCGCAGCATTTCGTCGATGTCGCGCACCGAGACCTGCTGGCCCTTTTGGATGAAACCGCCCTTTTCCATCGTCGCCAATACCAAGTCGTATTTCTTCTCCCGTGCCAGCCGGATTGTCATACCGAGTTCGACCGGGAACCCGCCGGGCATCGGAGCGACGGCACCGAAGTCGATGACGCCCATCCGGTCCTCCGGCAGCAGCATGAAGTTCCCCGGATGGGCGTCGCCGTGGATCATCTCCAGACGGCGTGGTGCGTCGAAGATGAACTCGGCCAGCCGCGTGCCCAGCAGGTCGCGTTGTTCGACGGTGCCGTGGCGGATTATCTCCGACATCGCCACGCCCTCGATCCACTCCTGAACTACGACCTTGGGTGCGCTGGCCACGATGTGCGGTACCAAAAAGTGCGGGTGGCCTTGATACGCCTTAGCGAACGCGCGCTGGTTATCGGCCTCCAGCCGATAGTCGAGTTCCATCTCGGTGCGTTCGATCAATTCGTCGACGATGCCCTGCACATCCACGCCGGGTGCGAGTTGCTTGACGACGCCGACCATGCGCCGCAACGTCTTCAGATCTGCGCGCAACGCTTCGTCGGCGCCTGGGTATTGGATTTTGACGGCGACCTCGCGCCCGTCCGCCCACACCGCCTTGTGCACTTGGCCGATGCTGGCCGAGGCCACCGGCGTGTCGTTGAACTCGGAGAAGCGTTGGCGCCATTTAGTGCCCAGCTGCGCATCGAGCACCCGGTGCACCTTCGCCGCGGGCAGCGGCGGCGCATCCTTCTGGAGTTTGGTCAGCGCTTCGCGGTACGGCTCGCCGAACTCCTCAGGGATCGCGGCCTCCATCACCGACAACGCCTGGCCGACCTTCATCGCGCCGCCCTTGAGCTCGCCCAGCACGGTGAAGAGTTGATGTGCGGCCTTCTCCATCAGTTCGGCGTTGACCTCGTCCTGCGACTTGCCAGCAAGCCGCTTGCCGAACCCGAGCGCTGTGCGGCCAGCGATGCCGCCCGCCAAGCCGGCCAGCTTCACGTTTCGCGCAGCACCCTTACGTCTAATGTCTGCCACGTCAACCATCATCCATGACGGGTCGGTGCTTGCCCGCACCGATCTGAAAACAACCGCTGTCAACATGAACACAGTGGATGCCTGGGCCAATGCCGCGCCACGATCGAGCCGGCATGGACGTCGAACTCCAGCGTGGAGTTCAACGCCTGCGGCGGCCCGGGATCGCCGTCGGCGTCCGATCCACGGACCGCGCCGATCACGCGGTTGACCTGGCTGAGCGCCAGCGCCGCCGTGGCCAGCAGGGTCGCCC
>NZ_JBATXN010000395.1:0-6353 GCF_049673265.1 Mycobacterium sp.
CTGCAGGGCCGCCCGGTCGCCGGAGATCTCCAGGCCCGGCGAACTGGCTCCCCCCGTGGCCAAACCCGTTGCCACGGTGAGGAGGCGCAGCGCGTTGTCCAGCTTGACAGTCACGTCCGCGGTGGCGGCATCGGCGGGCGTTTCGCGGCTTACCAGCACGCCGTTGCGCAGCGCGAGACGATAGTTGGTGCCCACATCGGTCAATGTGACGTCGGCGGCAAGATCCAAATCCCAAGCGCGGGGGCCGTTGACGCTGATAGCCAGGCCGTCGAAGATCTGCGCCGGCGTTAACGCAGACATCAATGTCAGCGAAGTGGTTTGGGCGGCGGTGCCGAAGTTGCCGTCGCGCAATTCCATAGCGCCCGACAGGAAGAAGTTGCGCCAGGTTGCGTTCTCGGCACCGTAGGCCAACTGATCAAACGTCTCCGCAAGCAGGGTGCGGGCGCTCGCATGCGTGCTGTCGGTAAACACCGCGTGATCGAGAAGTGTTGCAGCCCAACGAACGTCACCAGAATCGAAGGCCTGCTGAGCAAGTTCGACGACGCGGTCGATCCCGCCCATCGCATCGACATACCGGGTGGCCAGTGCTTCGGGCGGGTGCGGCCACAGCCGCGCCGGGTTGCCGTCGAACCAGCCCATGTAGCGCTGGTAGACCGCTTTGACATTGTGGCTGACCGAGCCGTAATAGCCGTGGGTGTGCCACGCCTTCTCCAACGCCGGTGGCAGGGTGAGCATTTCGGCGATTTCGGCGCCGGTGTGACCTTGGTTGAGCAGCCGCAGCGTCTGGTCATGCAAATAGGCGTACAAGTCGCGCTGCAGCGCCAGAAACTCGACTACGCGCTCGTGTCCCCAGGTCGGCCAGTGGTGCGACGCAAACACGACGTCGGTGCGGCCGGCGAACTTGTCGATCGCCTCGGTGAGGTAACCCGACCAGGCGTGCGGGTCGCGAACAAGTGCGCCGCGAAGCGTCAACAGGTTGTGCAGGTTATGGGTTGCATTCTCGGCCATACACAGTGCGCGGAATCGCGGGAAATAGAAGTGCATTTCGGCCGGAGCCTCGGTGCCCGGTGCCATCTGGAATTCGATCTCGACCCCGTCGATCGTGCGGGTTTCACCGGTGGTGCGGATGTCGACGGTGGGCACAATCAGGGCTATCTCACCGAGAGACGGCGCCTGACCCAGGCCGCAGCCGACGTGTCCCTGCGGACCGCGGGCCAGCTGGCTGCCGTACATATAGGTCGCACGGCGGGCCATCGCGACGCCGGCGTAGACGTTCTCCTGCACCACGTGCTCGGTGAATCCTTCCGGCGCCAGCACTTGCACTGTCCCGGCGTCGACGTCGGCTTGCGACGTAACACCCAACACGCCGCCGAAATGATCCACGTGGCTGTGCGTGTAGATCACCGCAACGACGGGCCGATCACCCCGGTGCGCGCGGTACAGCTGCAGCGCCGCGGCCGCCACCTCCGTGGAGACCAGCGGGTCGATCACGATCAGACCGTCGTCGCCCTCGACGAAGCTGATGTTGGAGATATCCAAGCCGCGGACCTGATAGATGCCCGGCACCACCTCGTAGAGGCCTTGCTTGGCCGTCAACATGCACTGCCGCCAAAGACTGGTATGCACTGTTGGCGGTGCGTCGCCGGTGATGAACGAATACGCGTCGTTGTCCCACACCACCCGGCCGTCGGCGGCTTTGACGACGCAGGGCGTCAATGCGGCAATGAATCCCCGGTCGGCGTCGGCAAAGTCTCGGGTGTCGTCCAGCGGTAAACCGTGCTTGTCGTCCACCGGCCCGACACTGCCATCAATTGCTCCGCGCAGGACCAGAACACCGATCAGCGAGGCGCCAGCAAACGTCTGTTCATACTGAGGCAGTCGTGCGGGCCCGAAAACGAAATTTTGGCGAATTCAGAGACCCATCGTTCGGCAAAGCTGCATACTGCCCAAACGGTCTGTGAAGTTCCTGTGGACCGCTACAACGGCAAAGGAGCACGAGTGAAGCGTTCAGTTACGGTCGCTGCAGCAGCGACGGCGATCGTCGTCGTAGGCCTGTCCGGATGTTCGAGCAACAAGTCATCGACGAGCAGCGCGGGGTCGTCGTCCAGCCAGAGCACCGCGGCGCCAGCCGGCTCCAGCGGCTCATCCACAGCGAAAGTCACTATCGACGGCAAAGACCAGAACATCCAAGGCACCGTCGCCTGCACCACGGCGGCCGGCAACGTCAATATCGCCATCGGTGGGGCGTCCACCGGCATTGGCGCCGTGCTCACGGACGCCAACCCGCCCTCGGTGAAGTCGGTCGGACTCGGCAACGTCAACGGGGTCACGCTGGGTTACACCCCGGGCACCGGTCAAGGCAACGCCAGCGCGACCAAGGACGGCAGCAAGTACAAGATCTCCGGGACGGCCACCGGGGTGGACATGTCCAACCCGATGCAGCCGGTGAACAAGCCCTTCGAGATTGACGTCACCTGCCCCTAGGGTCCTGAAGTAACCGTACGAGACGACGGCGACGCTCCCACGGCGTCGCCGTCGTTGTTTTAATCTTGTTGCGCGGGCTTATGTTTCGAGGTCCGCCGTAAGAGGCAATCGCACGGTGAAGTCGGTGCGGCCGGCCGAGCTGTCCAACGTGATCGTGCCGTTGTGAGCTTTGACCACCGCCGCGACGATCGCCAGGCCCAGGCCGGTGCTGCCGCCCTTCCGGGATCGGGACGTGTCGCCGCGGGCGAACCGCTCGAACACCTCCGACTGCAACTGCTGGGGGATTCCGGGCCCGTTGTCGATAACGCTCAGCACGGCATGCGTCGTGTCGGAGGCCAACCGGGTGGTCACGATGGTTCCCGCGCCGGTGTGGACGCGGGCGTTGGCCAGCAGGTTGGTCACCACCTGATGCAGCCGGGCGGCATCGCCGCACACCGTGACCGGCTCCTCGGGCAAGTCGAGCTCCCACTGATGATCCGGTCCGGCGACGTGCGCGTCGCTCACCGCGTCCACGGCAACCCGGGACAAATCCACCGACTCACGCTCCAGTGGCCGCCCCGAGTCCAGGCGGGCGAGTAGCAGCAGGTCCTCGACCAGGTGGGTCATCCGCTCCGTTTCGGATTGCACGCGTTTCATCGCATGGGCCACCGCATCGCTGTCTTCGCGCATCCGTTGTGCCAACTCGGTGTAACCGCGGATCGCGGACAACGGGGTACGCAATTCGTGACTCGCGTCCGCGACGAATTGGCGCACCCGGGTCTCGCTGGCTTGGCGCGTCGACAAGGCGGTCGCGATGTGGTCGAGCATCCGGTTCACCGCCGACCCGAGCTGCCCAACCTCCGTACGAGGGTTGGCGTCCGCCTCGAGAACCCGCACCGGCAGCGCGACTTCGCCGCGGTCCAGCGGCAAATCGACGACCTCGCCGGCGGTCAGCACAACGCGACGCAGCGGAGCCAGCGCGCG
Organism: Mycobacterium sp.; assembly: GCF_049673265.1. Taxonomy (GTDB): domain Bacteria; phylum Actinomycetota; class Actinomycetes; order Mycobacteriales; family Mycobacteriaceae; genus Mycobacterium. The sequence continues at coordinate 3,448 of NZ_JBATXN010000395.1, forward strand.
CCGGATGATCACGACGCCCGCCGTCGTGGCGGCCGCTACGGCGACGACGATCACCACCGCGAAGATCAACAGGACACGGATCATCGTGCCGTCGACTTCAGACAGTGACAAGCCGGTGATGATCACGTCATCGCCTTGTCGCGCGGGTGCAGCGATGACGCGATATCGGCCCAGGCCGTTGAGATCTCGGGTTACCGGCGTGCCGTTGACCGGGATCGCGGCCAGCTGCGCCTTGGCGTCGTCGCTCAACGCGGCCCGACCGCCTGCGGTGGTCAGGTAGCCGGCGTCGAGCGCCCCGTCTTTGCCGATCACGCCCGCGACCATGCCCACCGGCTGGCCGGGAGCATCGAGAAAGACCGGGCCCGGGCCGGGTCTTGGGAATGGCCGCAAATGATGCCGCCACGGCGCCGAGGGCGGCTCACCCGAAATCCGCACCGAGCGATGCGAGGCGTCGATCAGCTGTGTGTCGAGCTGTCCCACCAGATATCGGTACAACGCGAACTCGGTGACCGCACCGATTCCTACGCAGACGACCGCGAGGACCACGACTTGCCCGATCAACAGCCGTAGCCGCAGCGACCAGGTCCCTCCCATGGCTAGCGGGCCGGCTTGAGTACGTAGCCCGCTCCGCGCAGCGTGTGGATCATGGGCTCGCGCCCGTTGTCGATTTTCTTGCGCAGATACGAGATATACAGCTCAACGATGTTCGACCGGCCACCGAAGTCGTAGCTCCACACCCGATCCAAAATCTGCGCTTTGCTCAGAACCCGCTTGGAGTTGCGCATCATGAACCGCAGCAACTCAAACTCGGTGGATGTCAACGAGATTGGCTCACCGGCCCGGGTCACCTCGTGGCTGTCCTCGTTGAGCACCAGGTCCCCGACCACAAGCTGCGCACCGCTGTCCTCGGTTGTCACCCCGGTGCGCCGCAGCAGCGCACGCAGCCGCAACACCACTTCTTCGAGGCTGAACGGTTTGGTGACGTAGTCGTCGCCGCCGGCGGTGAGGCCGGCGATGCGGTCCTCCACGGCATCCTTAGCCGTCAACAGCAGCACCGGCAGCTGTGGATTCTGTTCGCGCAGTTTCCTTAAGACATCGAGCCCGCTCATGTCGGGCAACATCACGTCGAGGACGACCACGTCGGGTCGCTGCGTTCGGGCCGATTCCAGCGCCGATGCTCCGTCACCGGCGGTGGCGATGTTCCAACCTTCGTAACGCAGTGCCATCGACACCATCTCGGCGAGGACGGCTTCGTCATCGACCACCAAAACGTTGATCGGGTTCCCATCCGCGCGGCGCATCACGACCCGCTCGACGGGCGCTTGGGGTTGGCTCACAGGTCCAAAGTATGCCCAACGTGATGAGGTGTCGCTGTGCGAAACCTATGTGTCGGCTGTGAGCCGCCCAGGCTGCAGCTTTGGGGTCAGAACCACACTCTTCGACCGGCGACCGGGCGGCCAACTGCGCCAAGGATCCACAGGATCGCCCCGATGACGACCAGGATCCACCCCACGGTGACCAGGATTGACGAGATCGGCGTTGCCACTAGATAACCGATCACAAGCAAGATGATTCCGAGGATGATCATGAGGACTCCTTTTCAGATGTTTCGAATGAGATTTTCCGCTGACCCAGGGATACCCAGACGCATCGTCCAATACTCCGGACTCGCATCAGTACCAGTAGCGCCTGCCGGCGACCGGCCGGCCGACTCTGCCCAATAGCCAGAACACTGCGCCGATGACCAGCAAAATCACGCCGATCACGAATAGCCAGTGAACAGTTTTCAAAACCAATCCCAAGATGATCAAAATGACGCCGAGGGCAATCATTACGACTCCATTCCGATGGGCTCGATGTCGACTGCGGGCATCGAACTGGGTTGGGGCAAATTGCAATGCACTCTTGGATTAACACCGGCGTAATTCAGTGGCCCGGCAATCACTGTCAAGGCAATGGTTCCTGCTGTCGCGCAGCTGGTGTCTCCCGTCTGGAAGTAGTCGCGCTGCCAGGCTGCCAGAACCCCGATCAGCAGCCAGACCAGCACAATCGCGCTTACTGCTCCGCCATATCGCACCGTGACCTCCGTAGATTCACACGATTCTGTGGGACTTACGTACCCCGCCGGTGAAATTCCAAACGCGACAAATAACGGCCGATATGCCTTCGGCACAGCGCTTCAGGCCCCGAATAACCCAAACCTGTCTTCAATGGCGAAGTCGATTGCTAGCCGAATACCAGGTTGGCTACCGGTGAGCGCTAATCCGGCGGTTCCTGCGGCGCCGGATTGACCCGCTCGGGCTCCTCGGCGGGGGTCAGCCGCTCCGGCGTTTCCGCCGGCGTAACCGGCTCGGGAGGCTGCGGCACGGGCGGCTCATGCTCTAACGCAGTCTGCACGTGGGATCTCCTCCGCTAGTCCTGAACAGGCTGCCTACCCGTCGCGAAGCGGATCGAAACGAGAACCATTGCGCACCAAGGGCTCATTGTCGCCGTTGCGCAGATACGAAAACGGTTGGCGGCAGTATCTCGTCGGCGGGGACGTGGCGTCCATAGCGGTCCAGCATCTCGCCCATCGTGATCGCCGAGGCGTCCCAGCCGTGATCACGCAACCACTCGGCCACGTCGGTACGTTCCTCGGGGTACCACAGGTCTTCATCCGCCGGCATCTCGGCGGCGAGCATCCGAGCTGCCGCGGCGCGCAGGCGGTGCGACTGTTCACGCTGGCGAGCCAACCGCTCGGGATCCAGCGCACTCTCTGCAGGCGCGTTGGTAGCCAGCCAACTGCCGGACGGACTCAACGCCAGGATGCGCTCGAACAGTAGATCCTGGGCCCGCGCGGGCAGATACCGCAGCAGCCCCTCCGCCGACCAAGCGGTCGGCTGTGATGGGTCAAATCCTGCTTGCTG
>NZ_JBATXN010000396.1:0-2527 GCF_049673265.1 Mycobacterium sp.
GATCAAGGCAGGCGCTTTCGACTCGCTGAAGCACCCGCGCAAAGGGCTGTTCCTGGTGCACACCGACGCGGTCGAGTCGGTGCTGGGCACCAAGAAAGCCGAGGCGATGGGGCAGTTCGACCTATTCGGCGGTGACCCGAATGACGGGGGAGCGGGCGCTGATGCGGTGTTCACCATCAGGGTTCCCGACGAGGAGTGGGACGACAAACACAAACTCGCGCTGGAACGCGAAATGCTGGGCTTGTACGTGTCCGGGCATCCGCTCAACGGGGTAGCACATCTGCTGGCGACCCAGGTCGATACCGCCATCCCGGCGGTACTCGACGGCGACATCCCCAACGACACCATGGTCAAGGTCGGCGGCATCCTGGCGTCGGTGAACCGTCGGGTCAATAAGAACGGAATGCCTTGGGCCTCAGCACAGCTGGAAGACCTCACCGGTGGTATCGAGGTGATGTTCTTCCCGCATACCTACTCGGCCTTCGGCGCTGACGTCGTCGACGACGCGGTGGTCGTCGTCACCGCGAAAGTCGCGATCCGCGATGATCGGACCACACTGATCGCCAACGACCTTGTGGTGCCTGATTTTTCCAATGCGCAGGCGAACCGGCCGCTGGCAGTCAGCTTGCCGACGCGACAGTGCACCATCGACAAGGTCAGCGCGCTCAAACAAGTGCTGGCCCAACACCCCGGCACGTCGCAGGTTCTTCTGCGGCTGGTCAGCGGAGACCGGATCACCACGCTGGAGTTGGACTCGTCGCTGCGGGTGACGCCATCCCCGGCGCTGATGGGCGATCTCAAGGCGCTGCTCGGCCCCGGCTGCCTGGGCGGGTAGAGGTTCGCTTTACGCCGATAACCGAAGCGCGGCCTGATGATCGTGCGTCGGGATAATCGTCACCGCGTGCCGCGCGACGTGTAATCGATGGAGTGTTTTGAAGGATTGGCCGCGATCTTCGTCCGCCAAAGCGCCGGGGTAGCTTGATTTTTGCCGGACCTTTTCGATTTGCAATTCATGCCAGGCGGCGTCCCCGGCGATCAGAATCCAGCCGCGGCGGGTATGGGCGAGCACGCCGATGCTGCCCGGGGTGTGTCCCGCCAGATCCACCAGGAGCACGGAGTTGTCGCCGAATAGATCGTGGGATCGCGTGAACGTCAATACCGGTGGTCCGTCCAGGTCGTATTGGACGATCGGTCGATCGCGCAGCGAATCGCGAACGCCGCCGACCGGTGCGACCGGCCCTGAAGCGACCCATTCGTGTTCGATGCGATGCAGGTGCACCGGAAGATCGGGAAAGTCCAGCAGACCCGACACGTGGTCCCAGTGTGCGTGCGTGGGTAGTGCGAAATCCAGGCGCGGTATGTCGGGCAGCCGGCTCAGTGCTCTGATGGTCGGGATCGTGTCCGACGGTGGGCGAACCGCGACACGCAGCACCGCGGGTAGTTGCGAAATCGCCCGCTGCTCGGCGTTCACGCACACGGCGGGATCGACGATGAAGACCGCCTCCGGATGGGTGACGATGAATGACGTCAGCGAGTTGTCCACCCGGGCAGGCGCGAACATGCCCTCGACCACCGTGGCTGTCGGCACCGACCGCGGCACTTGGGGAAGCGCGGTTACGGTCACCGTCGCGTCGGCATCCGGGAGTCCTGCGTCGCCGATGCTTTTGATGAACCGCTGATCGAGCCGCTTCGGTCGCACCAAACCCCAAACGAATCCGGTTGCAGCGGCGCAGCATTGGCTCACGCTGGGCGAGCGAACCGGGTCAGTCATGGGTCAGGTCCACCCGAACGATGACGCTGTCTTCCCAGACGCTCCGGTCGCGGGCGCGGTACAGCTTTTGGCGAAGGCAGAGATCCTGGTGGACGTTCGTCACGCCCGGGACCTTGATCAACGGCATGATGTTCCACTGCCAGCCATACCGTTCGTGGAGGAGGCGGTTGGCCTGTTCGGCGTCGGCTCCGGACAGGATCGTGGCACGGCCGGCCAGCGTCGTCGCTGCTGTGCGGACGCGGCCCCGGTAGTCGCATGTGGTGAGTTCGACACTGGGGCGCGCCGCCAACCGTCTGGTCTTTGGCCCCGCTTTGGTGCGGAACACCACCGCGGCTCCGTCCAGCCCGAACCAGATCGGCGTATCGACAGGGGTGCCGTCTCGGCGAAACGACCGAAGTCGGGCGTATCGGGCGGCGTTGAGTTCCTCGAGGGTGTGTGCGTGCATACCGCCAGTCAACGACTTAGAGTTGGCTCTAAGTCAAGCCTGATGTTGGGAGAGCCGATGACCGCACGTCTGACTATCGGGGAGGTGGCCCGTGAGGCGGGTGTCGCCGCCACCGCATTGCGGTACTACGAGCAGATCGGCTTGGTTCCGCCGGTGGCCAGGCTCGGCGGTCAGCGGCGCTACGACGAGTCGATCCTCGCCCGACTCGAGGTGATCCGGCTGTGCAAATCCGCAGGGTTCGCCTTGGACGAGATCCAGCGGCTGTTCGCCGACGACGCGCCTGGGCGTCCGGCGAGTCGCGCACTCGCCGA
>NZ_JBATXN010000397.1:0-3179 GCF_049673265.1 Mycobacterium sp.
GAGCATCGACCCGGTCAAGGTGAACCTTACGCTGAGCGCAGCGGCGCAGGCGCTAACTGGATTGGGCGACAAATTCGGGCAGTCGATCGTCAACGGCAACAAAATTCTCGATGACCTGAATCCGCAAATGCCGATGATCCGCAATGACATCCAGCAGCTTGCGGCTCTCGGCGATGTCTACACCAAAGCTGCGCCGGATCTGTTTGACGCACTTAAGAATGCGGTGACTACGGCACGCACGCTCAACCGGCATCGGGCGGAACTCGACTCCGCGTTGCTGGCCGCATCCGGCTTCGCCGGCACCGGCGAAGACATTTTCACCCGCAGCAAGCCGTACCTGATCCGCTTGCTCGGCGACCTCGTGCCCACCGCGCGTCTCCTCGACACCTACAGCCCGGAGGTGTTCTGCACCCTGCGAAACTTCGCTGAACTCGCCCCCAAAGTCGCAGTGCTGGAAAGTGGTAACCACTATGCAGCGCAGCTCGGCGTTGCGCTCGCCGGAACCGAGAACCCGTATGTGTATCCGGACAATTTGCCGCGGGTAAATGCGCGGGGCGGACCCGGCGGAGCGCCTGGCTGCTGGCAGCCGATCACCCGTGATCTGTGGCCGGCGCCGTACCTGGTGATGGACTCCGGCAACAGCATTGCGCCGTATAACCACTTCGAGCTCAGCCAGCCGCTCGCCAGCGAATACGTCTGGGGGCGCCAGTACGGGGAGAACACGATCAACCCATGAGAATCACCGGCACCGACATCCGGCTCGCTGCTGTCGCATCCGTGCAGTTGTTGTTCACGGCATTCATCGTGGTGGTTTTCGGTCAAGTGCGCTTCGATCAAACCAACAGTTACTCCGCAGAGTTCAGCAATGCCAGCGGTTTACGTGCCGGCCAGTTCGTCCGGGCCTCCGGCGTGGAGGTCGGTAAGGTCAAAAGAGTTGACCTGGTCGAGGGCGACAAGCGGATACGCGTCGACTTCACCGTCGACCGATCGGTGCCGCTGTACCAGTCGACGACCGCCGAGATCCGCTACCAAGACTTGATCGGCAACCGTTATCTGGAAATCGACCGCGGGACAGGGGAAAACGCCGATAGGGTGCTGTCGCCGGGCGGATTCATTCCGCTATCCCGCACGGAGCCGGCTCTGGACCTCGATGCCCTCATCGGCGGCTTCAAGCCGCTGTTTCGCGCTCTGGATCCACAGAAGGTCAACACCATCGCCTCATCGATCATCACTGTCTTCCAGGGCGAGGGCGGCACCATCAACGACATTCTCGATCAGACCGCGCAGCTGACTGATCGGTTAGCCGAAAGCGACCAGGCGGTCGGTCAGGTGATCGCCAACCTGAACACGGTGCTGGACACCACAGTTCGGCACCGAAAACAATTCGACGAGACGATCAACAAATTCGAGGTCCTGATTACCGGTTTGAAGGGCCGGGCCGCCGACCTCGCCGACGGCACCGCGCACATCAGCAACGCCGCTGCAACGGTGGCCGACCTGCTAGCCGACAACCGGGCCCTGCTGCACGACACGGTCGGCCGCCTGGAAAACGTCGCCGGGCCACTCGTCGAGCAGCACGACAAGCTCGGCGACCTGCTGGGAAAGCTCCCTAACGCGTTCAACATCATCGGACGAGCCAGCGGCATCTACGGTGACTTCTTCAACTTCTATCTCTGCGACCTCGCCATCAAAGTCAACGGGCTGCAGCCGGGCGGCCCGGTTCGTTCAGTCAAGCTCTGGGCGCAGCCGTCGGGTAGGTGCACGCTGCAATGAGATCGCTGCAACCTGCCAACCGGGTGCGTGTCGGAGTGCTTGCCATCGCAGTGGTGGTGCTCGTTGTCGGTGTGGGACAAAGCTTTAGCAGTCTGCCGATGCTGTTCGCCACCGCGAACTACTACGCCCAGTTCAGCGACTCCGGCGGATTGAGCAAGGGCGACAAGGTTCGCGTCCTCGGCATGGACGTCGGGACGGTGCAAGATCTCAAGATCGACGGGGACCACGTCGTGATGAAGTTCTCGACCGGCACGCGCACCATCGGTACCGAGAGCCGGCTGGCGATCCGAACCGACACGCTGCTGGGCAAGAAGGTGCTCGAGATCGAGCCGCGAGGTACCCGACCGCTGCGGCCTGGTGCGGTGTTGGCGCTGGGGCAGAGCACTACTCCGTATCAGATTTATGACGCGTTCTTCGACGTCACCAAAGGCGCTTCGGGATGGAACATCGACACCGTCAAAAGATCGCTGAATGTGTTGTCGCAGACCATCAACCAGACGTCCCCGCACTTGAGCGCGGCTCTCGACGGGGTGGCCAAGTTCTCCGACACCCTCGGCAAGCGCGACGAGCAACTCAAACACCTGCTCGCCGACGCCAGGAAGGTGGCCAGCGTTCTCGGTGACCGCAGTAAACAGATCAACGCGTTGCTACGAAACACCCAGGAGTTGCTGGCAGCGTTCAACGAGCGTGGACGAGCCATCAACGCGCTCCTGGCCAACGTATCGGCCTTCTCCACCCAGGTGCAGGGTCTGATCAAGGACAACCCGAACCTGCACCACCTGCTTGAGCAGCTGAGCACCGTCACCGATCTGCTGGTCGAGCACAAGAAAGACCTTGCCACCGGGCTGACTACGTTGCGCAACTACACCGCGGCGTTGAGCGAGGCGGTCGGCTCCGGGCCCTACTTCAAGGTGATGATCGGCAATTTGCTGCCGTACTGGATGCTGCAGCCGTGGGTTGACGCGGCATTCCAGAAGCGCGGGATCGACCCGGAAAACTTCTGGCGCAGCGCCGGCCTGCCCGCCTTCCGGTTCCCCGACCCCAACGGCACCCGGTTCCCCAACGGTGCACCTCCGCCGGCACCACCGGTAATCGAGGGCACCCCGGATCACCCGGGACCCGCAGTGGCGCCAGGCACGCCGTGCTCCTATGTCCCGCCGCCAGAACTCCTACCGCGGCCGGGAAACCCGATGCCATGCGCGGGCGTCGATCAAGGACAGGGTCCCTTCGGGCCCAACGGACCATACCCGGCGTTGCCGGATGTGCTCTCGTCACCGCCGAAGCCGAATGGTCTGCCACCGACGCCGGGGATCCCGGTCGCCGGACGCCCCGGGGAGCCGGCGCCCGATTTGCCGGGGACACCCGTGCCGTTACCGCCCAATGCGCCGCCCGGGGCACGCCGGGAA
>NZ_JBATXN010000398.1:0-1851 GCF_049673265.1 Mycobacterium sp.
GCGATGCACAGCACCGGATCAGGTTGGCGTCGCCTGCCGGCAACCACATCGGTGAGCCGCATCTGGGCGCGGGTGAGGGTGCCGGTCTTGTCGAACACCACGGTGTCGATCTTCTTCGACGCTTCCAGCACCTCGCCGCCCTTAACCAGGATGCCCAGGTCCGCGCCGCGGCCGGTGCCGACCGTGATCGCCGTGGGAGTGGCCATCCCCAGCGCACATGGGCAGGCGATGATCAGCACCGCGACGGCCGCAGTCATGCCGGCGATCGGATTGGCCGCGATCAGCGTCCATCCGGCAAACGTTGCGGCGGCAACCCCGATGACGGCGGGCACAAATACCGCCGAGACCCGGTCGGCCAACCGCTGCACCGGGGCCTTGCCGCCCTGGGCCTGCTCGACCAGTCGGACAATCTGGGCCAGCGCGGTGTCGGCCCCGACCGCGGTGGCGCGCACGGTCAGCAGCCCATCGGTGTTGACCGTTGCTCCGGCGACACGGTCACCCACCCCTTTTTCGACGGGGACGGATTCGCCGGTCAGCATCGACTCATCGACGGCGGCGCGCCCGTCGGTGACCTCCCCGTCGACCGGGATCTTCTCGCCCGGCCGCACCCGCACCAGATCTCCGACATGCACCTGATCAATCGGCACCCGACGTTCCTCGCCGTCCACAAACAGCGTGGCTTCCTTGGCGCCCAATTCCAGCAGCTTGCTGATCGCCTCACGCGTCTTACCTGTGGCCCTGGCCTCCAGATAGCGACCCAACACGACGAACGCGATGATCAATGCCGCGGTCTCAAAGAACAGCGGCCCACCGGCGAACAATTGATAGGTCGAGTAGGCAAACGCGGTCAAAGTGCCCAGCGCGATTAGCGTGTCCATGCCCACAGACCCCGCCCGCGCCTGCTGCACCGCCCCCTTCAAAAACGGCCACCCGGCGACGAACTGCACCGGCACTGTCGCGGCGAAGGCCAACCACCCGGCCCACGGGTGGCCGAAGAACATCGTCGCCATCGCCACCAGCCCCAACGGGAAGGCCAACCACACCCGCCGCAACCACTTGCGTCGCTCACGCCGACTCTGCTCGTCGGGCGACAACCCGTTGGCCCTTACCGGCCCAGATCCGCACCCGTCGCACTCTTCGACGTCAGACCCCCGGTCTTGCGCGCCACGGCGCAAGCCCAACAGCGCCAACCCGATCCCGCTGGCAACCCTGTGCACCAGACCGACCCTGGAGACAGCGGCCGAGTGCGGGGCGCGCGAGGGTACCGATTCGGCAGGCATGTGCTCGGCTTCGCCGATCGCCGATAACACCGCACCGGCGTCGCAACTCTCGGGCGAATACCAGATCACCACCGAAGCCGTGCGCGGATAGGCATGCACTGCTTGCACGCCGCTCACCTTGGCGACGGTCTCCTCGATCGCCACGGCCCGAACCGCGTCAACGCCAAACCCGGTGACGTGCACCCGCATTCGCCCCGACGCGTTGGAAACAACTTTCAACGCGGCGTCGGCACGAGTAAGGACATCAGTGGTCATGATCGGCAGAATCCTCCACCACAGTCAGCGGTGCGGCGTCCTCCCCGGCCCGCTCTTTAGCCTCGGCCACCACATCGGCGACCGTCAGTCGAGCCTGCTCAGCACTCGCCCCGGCCTTACGCTCTGCCTCGCGCACAACCCGTATGCCCCAGGCGGTCGCTATGACGGTTGCCTTCCGCCACGGAAGCTTCGCCAAAGCCTCATAGGCTGCGACCCCCACCACACCGGTCACCACCGTGGGCGCCGCCTTCGCTAAAAGTCCATGCCACACCATCTCGAACGCTCCCTTCACATCATTGCCCGAAAAGCATCTGAT
>NZ_JBATXN010000399.1:0-2243 GCF_049673265.1 Mycobacterium sp.
CCGACGGTGGCCGCCGACCGGTTCGACGAGGCATCGGCAGCCGACCGCTGGTATCTGCTGGCCAACACCTGGCTTGACCTACCGGCCCGTCCTGCGTTGATCGGAACGCGCAGCCCCGACGCCAAACCATATGCCGCGCTGTCGGATTCGCTGTATTCGACGGCGGCCCCATTGGATCGCCGGCTGCTGCTGGGCATGTTGGCCGAGCTACCGGCCAGTGCAGCCGTCGACAAGAACACGGCGTCGGCGGCGCTGATCTGGCGGCGGCCGCGCTGGGCCAAGCGACTACAGCCGGCACAAGTGGCCGATCTGCTGGAAGAGGCACACCTGCTCGGCCTGGTGGGCCGCGGCGCGATCAGCACGCCCGGGCGAGCGTTGGTCGACGGCACTGGCGACGGCGACGCCGAGATTCTCGACGCGATGGCACGGGCCTTACCCGCACCGATCGACCACTTCCTGGTTCAGGCCGACCTGACCGTCGTGGTTCCCGGGCCGCTCGAACGTCATCTCGCCGAGGAACTGGGGGCGGTGGCCACTGTCGAGTCCGCGGGCACGGCGATGGTGTACCGCGTCAGTGAGCAGTCCATCCGGCACGCGTTGGATATCGGCAAGACTGCCGACGAGTTGCATTCGCTGTTCGGAAAGCACTCCAAAACACCTGTGCCGCAAGGGCTGACCTACCTCATCGATGACGTGGCGCGCCGGCACGGGCAGCTGAGGATCGGCATGGCCACGTCGTTCGTACGCTGCGAGGACCCGACGCTGCTCGCCCAGGCGGCGGCATCCGCCGCAGCCCAAGCGCTGGGCCTGCGGGTGCTGGCCCCTACCGTGGCGATATCTCAGGCGCCGATCAGCGAAGTGCTCGCAGCCTTGCAGGACGCCGGATTCGCCCCGGCCGCCGAAGACTCCACCGGCACCATCGTGGACATCCGGGCCCGCGGGGCCCGGGTGCCCACCCCGCAACGCCGTCGGCCGCACCGGCCGATGCCGCGCCCGAGCGCGGAAAGCCTGAGCGCGGTCGTCGCGGTGCTCCGCAAGGTGACTTCCGCGCCGTTCGGCAGCGTGCGGATTGACCCGGCGGTGGCCATGTCGCTACTACAGCACGCCGCCCGGCTGGACGAGACCGTGGTCATTGGTTACGTCGACGCTGCCGGGGTCGCCACCCAGCGCGTGGTCTCGCCGATCACGGTGACCGGAGGCCAGCTGGTGGCCTTCGATTCCGCCTCGGGCCGCGCACGTGAGTTCGCCATCCACCGCATCACCTCGGTGATGTCGGGGGACAACGGATAATCGACCGTATGCCCGACGGCCCCCTGATCGTTCAGTCCGACAAGACGGTGCTGCTCGAAGTCGACCATGACCTGGCCGGCGCCGCGCGGGCGGCGATTGCGCCGTTCGCCGAGCTGGAGCGCGCACCCGAGCATGTGCACACCTACCGGATTACCCCGCTGGCGTTGTGGAATGCGCGCGCCGCGGGCCACGACGCCGAGCAGGTCGTCGATGTGCTGGTCAGCTACTCGCGTTACGCCGTCCCGCAACCGCTACTGGTCGACATCGTCGACACCATGGCCCGCTACGGTCGGCTGCAATTGGTCAAGAGCCCGGCCCACGGCCTGACACTGGTCAGCCTGGACCGGGCGGTGCTCGAGGAAGTGTTGCGCCACAAGAAGATCGCACCAATGCTGGGCGCGCGGATCGACGACGACACTGTCGTCGTGCATCCGAGCGAGCGCGGCCGGATCAAACAGATGCTGCTCAAGATCGGTTGGCCCGCTGAGGATTTGGCCGGCTATGTCGACGGCGAGGCGCATCCGATCAGCTTGCGGCAGGACGGCTGGCATCTGCGCGACTACCAGGAGATGGCCGCCGAGTCTTTCTGGGCGGGTGGATCAGGCGTCGTGGTGCTGCCCTGCGGTGCGGGCAAGACTCTGGTGGGCGCGGCGGCCATGGCGAAAGCCAGTGCGACGACGCTGATTCTGGTCACCAACACCGTCGCGGGCCGTCAGTGGAAACGCGAGCTGATCGCGCGCACCTCGCTGACCGAAGACGAGATCGGGGAATACTCTGGGGAGCGTAAGGAAATCCGGCCGGTCACCATCGCCACTTATCAAGTAATCACCCGCCGCACCCAAGGCGAGTACCGTCACCTGGAGCTGTTCGACAGCCGCGACTGGGGTTTGATCGTTTACGACGAGGTGCACCTGCTGCCGGCGCCCGTGTTCCGGATGACCGCCGATCTGCAG
>NZ_JBATXN010000400.1:0-13493 GCF_049673265.1 Mycobacterium sp.
TCGTCGACCCGGGGGAGGGTCAGCCCGGCCTCCCGCCGTTGCCGTTGCCCTATCCGCGTACCGGACAAGGCGGCGAGCCCAAACGCACGCTGCCCGACGCGATCACCGGCAACCCGGACGAGCAGTCGTGCGGGCCGCTCGGCGTGCCCCTTCCCGGCCCGCGGTGCTATCCCTATCGACAGCCCGCACCTGCTCCGCCGCCCGGCGGACCGCCACCGGGCCCGCCCGCGAGTCCGACACCGGCACCTAAGCCGACACCTGTCTATGTGCCTGCGCCCAACGAAGTGCCAGCCGGCGGGGGACGATGATGCTGACGCGCCGACGCGGCGTGCAGATCGCGACCGGCATCAGTTTGGTCGTGACCCTTTTCGTCGGGATCAGCATGATGGTCACGCCGTGGTGGAAGACAGTCAACAGAAACACCTACACCGCCTATTTCGCCAACACCAACGGTCTCTATACGGGCGACGAAGTGCGAATCCTCGGCGTCGCCGTGGGGACCGTCGAGCAGATCGACCCGCAGCCCAACGCGGCCAAGGTCACCTTCACAGTCGACTCGCAGTACTCCGTACCGGCCGACGCGCGGGCGGCGGTCTTATCGCCTTCGCTGGTGACTGCGCGTGCGATTCAGCTCGTTCCGGCTTACTCCGGCGGTCCGAAACTGCAAGACGGTGCGACCATTCCCGAGGATCGCACTGCGGTTCCGGTGGAGTGGGACGATCTGCGCAAGGAATTGGAGAAGCTGACCGACTCGTTACAGCCCAAGACTCCTGGCGGTCCCAGCGCTCTCGGTGAGTTCATCAATACCTCCGCGGCCAACCTGCGGGGCGAGGGCGACACCGCGCGAGACACGATCATCAAACTGTCGCAGGCGGTTTCGGCACTGGGCGATCACAGCACAGACATCTTCAGCACAGTGCGCAACCTCCAGTTGCTGGTGTCGGCGCTGTCGTCCAGCAGTGATCTGTTGGCCGCGTTCAACCGGAATCTGGCCAACGTCACCACGGTGTTGTCCAATACGCCCAACGAGTGGGCTCAGGCGGCGCAGGGCTTGGACGCTGCGGTGAACGATCTGCGTGGCTTCGTAGCCGACAATCGGGAGGCGCTCGGCACCACCGTCGACCACCTCGCCGCGATCACCACGGCGATGAATGACAGCCGTGGCGACATCAAGCAAACGCTGCACGTGGTGCCGACGGTGTTCCAGAACTTCATGAACATCTATCAACCGGCGCAAAGTGCGGTTACCGGCATCTTGGCGCCGGTGAACTTCGCCGACACTGTTCAATTCCTCTGCGGTGCAATCGAGTCCGCTGCGCGCGTGGGGGCCAAGCAATCAGCCAAGCTGTGCGAGCAGTACTTGTCACCGATCATCAAAAACCGGCAGTACAACTTTCCGCCGATCGGCATTAACCCGTTCGTGGGAGCATCGGCACGCCCCAATGAGCTCACGTACAGCGAGGACAGGCTCAACCCGCACCTACCCCCACCACCGAACGCCCCGGCGCCGCCGGAACCCGCCCCGCTGGGCGCACCCAGCACGCGGTCCGTCGACCCCAGCCAAGGGCTGCAGGGCTTGATGTTGCCGCCGGCGCCGCCGGGAGGTGGCCCATGACGCGGCGCATAGTGGCCGCGGTGCTTCTTTCGTGCTTGTGGGCGGTCACGGGATGTGAGTGGCGGGGCCTTAATTCGCTGAGCCTGCCCGGGACTGAAGGCAACAGCAAGGGCGCCTATACCATCGCGGCGCAGTTGCCGGACGTCGTGGTGATCCAACCCAACACCCGGGTACGTGTCGCCGACGTCAACGTCGGCAATGTCACCAAGATCGAGGTACAGGACTGGCACGCCCTAGTGACCATGCGTATCAACGGCGACGTGCACCTGCCGGCCAACAGCACCGCCAAAGTAGGGCAGACCAGCCTATTAGGATCCATGCACATCGAACTGGCGCCGCCGACCGACGAGGCACCCACGGGCGAACTCAAAGATGGTTCGCTGATTCCGCTTTCGCGGGCCAGCACCTACCCGACCACCGAGCAGACGCTTGCGTCCGTCGCGATTCTGCTCAACGGCGGCGGCCTAAGCCATGTTCAGGAGATCACGCAAGCGTTCGCGACCGCGATGGCGGGCCGCGAGAGTGATCTGCGCAGTCTGCTGAAGCAGCTGGACATCTTCGTTGCACGGTTGCACACGCAGACCGACGGCATCATCACGGCCACTGAGAGTCTCAACTCGCTGGCCGGACAGGTAGCAGCCAAGGATCAGATCGTCGACAAGGCGCTCACCACCATCCCGCAAGCGCTGGCCGTGCTGTCGGATTCGCGAAACAAAATCGCCGACGCGATCGATGCGCTCGGGAAATTCAGCGCGATTACCGCCTCGACGATCAACCAGACCAAAGAATCGTTCACCAAGAACTTCCGTAACCTCGCACCGGCGCTGCGAGAACTGGCCAACGCCGGACCCGCCCTCACCAGGGGTCTGGATTTTCTGTCGACCTACCCGTGGGTCAAGAGCACGGTTCCCAACTGGTTTCGCGGTGACTTCGCCAACATCAGCCTCGTCATCGATCTGACATTGAGCCGGATCGACAGCGGTATCTTCACTGGAACCAGATGGGAGGGCAACCTCACCGAACTCGAATTGCAATGGGGTCGCACCATCGGGCAGATGCCAAGCCCCTACACCGCCGCCAATCCGCTGATCGCGCCCTACCACTTCGGGGGGTACTAGCATGGCGCGTTCGAGCACGCTGCGGTTGTCCCGTCGACTGTGGACACAGTTGGCGATCCTTGCGTCGATCACCGTCATCGCCGTTGGCGTAATGGCATTCGGTTTCGTCAAGGTGCCCGCACTGTTGGGAGTTGGGCGATACCAGGTCACGGTCGATCTTCCCGCGTCAGGCGGTCTTTACCCGACGTCGGTAGTGAACTACCGCGGCAGCGAAGTCGGCATCGTGAAGTCCGTTGACGTCACGCGTGACGGCGTTCGTGCCCTTCTCTCACTCAAGTCGGGCATCGCGATTCCGTCGAATGTGACGGCCGCGGTGCACAGCCGTTCGGCGGTCGGCGAGCAGTTCATCGAACTGACCCCGCACTCGGGCACAGCACAAAACACCGGGCCGAAGCTGCGCGACGGCGATGTCATCCCGGTCGGCAGAACCCAGATCCCCGTCGATATCGGATCGCTGCTCGACACCACCAACAAAGCGCTGCAGGCGATCCCACAGGACAATTTGCACACCGTGGTCGATGAAGCCTCCAAAGCCGTCGCAGGACTGGGACCGGAACTCTCACGTCTGGTCGACGGAGGCACGGCGCTGGCGATCGAGTCCGGTAAGACCAAGGATCAATTCGCCAAACTGATCGACCAGTTCCCGTCTGTCGCCAACTCCCAAGTGCGGACCTCGGATTCGATCGCGAGCTGGGCCCGGCACCTGAACTCGATCACCAGTCAGCTCAAGGCGCAGGACACGGCTTTTGCGGATCTGCTCAGGGTCGGCGGCCCGACGCTGGATGAAGGCACGGCGCTATTCGACCGGATTGCGCCCACTTTGCCGGTGCTGCTGGCCAATCTGGTGAGCCTGGGCAAGATCGCGGTGGACTACCACAACGATCTCGAGCAGCTGCTGGTCCTCTTCCCGCAGGGAACGGCCGTGATGTCGGCGATAGCTGAGCCGGACTCCGACAGCAAGCAGGATTACAAGGGTGTCTATCTCGATTTCAACCTGAACCTCAACCTGCCGCCCCCATGCAACACCGGATTCCTGCCGGTTCAGCAGCAGCGAATTCCCTCCCGCCAGGATTACCCTGACCGGCCGGCCGGCGAGTTGTATTGCCGCGTTCCGCAGGATTCCGCGCTGAACGTCCGGGGTGTGCGCAACACTCCTTGCGAGACCAAGCCCGGCAAGCGTGCCCCGACGGCCGAAATGTGCGAGAGCGACGAGCGATACGTGCCGCTCAACGATGGCTACAACTGGAAGGGCGACCCCAACGCAACGCTCAGCGGTCAAAATGTGCCGCAATATCCGCCGGGCAAGGATCCTCGGAGCTTGCCCCCGCCAGTCAGGCCGGCGCCGCCAGGCGCGACGCCACCCCCTCCACCGGTTGCTGTCATTCCCTACGATCCAGCCACCGGCAGCTATGTGGCCCCCGACGGGCGCACTTACACCCAGTCCGATCTGGCCGACGCCAGGAAAGGCAAGACATGGCAGAGCATGCTGATACCGCCGGGCCAGTAGACGAACCGGCAGAGGATTATGATGCCGCGGCGAGCGCTAAATTACCTGCGCGGCGGAGGTTTTCCGACACCCGGCTCTCGATCTCAGCGGGACTTGTCGTCATCGCGGCACTGGCCGGTGTGGGCGGCTGGCTCGGATACCGGGTCTACCAGGACCGCGAGGCGCAAGCGCAGCGCAATCTCTACGTGCAAGTCGCGCGTCAGACCGCGGTCAACCTCACCACGATCGACTACACCGAAGTCGATGCCGACATCAAGCGGATCCTTGAATCGGCGACGGGCAACTTTTTCGACGACTTCCAAAAGAGATCGCAGCCGTTCGTCGACGTCGTCAAGAAGCTGCAATCGAAGTCGGAGGGCACCGTATCCGAGGCGGCGCTGTTGTCCGAGACGAAAGATCAGGCCCAAGTTTTGGTTGCGGTATCGGTGAAGACGACCGTTGCCGCGGCACCACCAGAACAAGAACCGCGGAGATGGCGGATGCGCATACGTGTTCAGCAAACCGGCGATGGCGCAAAAGTGTCGAATGTCGACTTCGTCCCGTGAGCAGCCGGACAGCCGCGACAGCACAGGAGGGAGACGCCGCAATGGACGTTGATCCCGTCGACGAGATCGACGAACGGATCGACGACGAAGCCGAGGCGGCCGACGAGGCAGATCTCTTCGACGCGGAAGAGCCGACGGCCGAACGAGGTTCGCATTTCTCGTGGACGCGCATCGTGGCTACCGGCGTGCTGCCGGCGCTGGCGTTGTTGCTCGCCCTGGGAGATGGCTACCTGAAGTGGCTCGACGGGTCGGAGCGCGCGTCGCGGACGGCGGCTGAGGCGTCGGTCAAGGCCGCCACCGACAGCACCATCGCGATCCTGTCGTATCACCCGGACACCGTGGACCGGGACCTGACCGGATCAGCTGGCCGCCTCACCGGTGGCTTCCGCCAGCAGTACACACAGCTCGTCACTGACGTCGTTGCCCCCGGCGCCAAGCAGCAGCACATTTCGGCCGTCGCGACAGTGCCGGCCGCGGCTTCGGTATCGGCGACCGAAAGCCACGCAGTGGTATTGGTTTTCATCGATCAGACCACCACTATCGGCAACGATGCACCCACCCAAACCACCTCCAGTGTGCGCATAACTCTGGAAAGGGTCCATGATCGATGGCTTATCTCGCAGTTCGATCCGGTGTGAGGCGAATATGAAAACCCTATCGAAGTTCCTCCGAGTGCTCGGCGCCGTCGTGCTCGCAACCGGATTATGGTGCGCCACCACGACGTCCGGTTCGACTGCGAGAACCGCAGCGGCCAACTTCGAGAGCCTGATGGTGCCGTCGGCTGCGATGGGTCGCGATATCCCGGTTGCGTTCCTGGCCGGCGGCCCGCACGCCATCTATCTACTCGATGCGTTCAATGCGGGCCCCGACGTCAGCAACTGGGTCACGGCGGCCAATGCGATGAACACGCTTGGCGGCAAGGGGGTTTCGGTGGTAGCTCCTGCCGGCGGTGCCTACACCATGTACACCGACTGGGAGCGAGACGGCAGCAGGCAATGGGACACGTTTCTGTCTCACGAGCTACCTGACTGGTTGGTCGCCAATAAGGGGCTGGCCCCCGGCGGCCACGGCGTCGTCGGTGCCTCGCAAGGCGGCTACGCCGCGGCGGCGCTGGGAACCTTCCATCCCGACCGATTCCGCTACGCCGCATCGCTGTCGGGATTCCTGGCGCCCGAACGCACCGGGGTAGACGGCACGATCACCGCGGGCCTGAAGCAAGGCGGTGTCGACAGCGACAACATGTGGGGAGCACCTCAGCTGGGCCGGTGGAAGTGGCATTCGCCGAACCAGAACATCCAGCAGCTGGTAGACAACAACATTCGGCTCTGGATCTACAGTCCAGGAAGCGGAGCGCCGAGCGACATGGCCGCGATGATCGGCTATCCGGATATCGCGCAAGGGACCAACGCAACCTTCTACTCCCACTATGGAGACGCCGGCGGCCACAACGGCCACTTCGATTTGGGCCGCGGCGGAAGCAACGACTGGGGGACATGGAGCCAACAGCTGGCTGCCATGTCCGCTGACCTCGCAGCGAATATCCGCTAGTGCCATGACCGTCCGGGCTACGAGTCGCCGTCTTGCATGGACCCTGTCGATACCGTTGGCGGTCATCGCCGCACCGGCGGCGACGGCGGACAACTCGCGGCTCAACAACGGCGTCGTCGTCAACGTCGACACCGTCAAGAAACACGCCGGCTGCAGCACTGACTTGCATATCAACCCACAGCTGCAGGCGGCCGCGCAGCGGCACACGATCGATGTGCTCAACAATCGTGCCCTCGACGGTGATATCGGGTCGGACGGATCGACGGTGCAAGACCGGGCCCGCGACGCAGGCTATCGCGGCCCGGTCGCCGAGACGGTTGCAATCAACCAATCGCTGGCCATCAATGACCTTGACATCATGGGCAATTGGTTCAACCGCCCCGACTACTACGCGATCATGTCGAACTGCGCCAACACCCAAATCGGGGTGTGGTCAGACAACAGCTTCGATCGCAGTGTCGTCGTCGCGGTGTACGGGCAGTAGGAGGTTCCGTCAGATGACCGTGTCACCAGGCATGAAGCGCGGTAGGCCGCTGGCGGTGCTCATTGCCGCCGCGGCGTTGGGCGGCGGCGTGCTCACGCCGGCACCGCGGGCGCATGCGGTCCCGGCGCCCGAAGTGGAGTTCATTTACGACATCACCGTGCGGCGGCAATACAGTTTCGCCAACGCGACCGACGCCCTCAACTACGCCCACGGCATCTGCGACAAGCTCAGCAACGGCGCCAGCTATGCCCAAGTGATGGGCGATGTGAAAAATGATGTGCGACCCAACGACGAGTACGCGGCCAACTACCTGGTGTCCAACGCGGTGAACATCTTCTGCCCTGCCCAGATCTGGCAGCTACGCAATTCGGCGGGCAACTACGTGCCGCCGCAGTGAGTACTACCCGTCCAGGTCGGGCGCGTAGGAGGGCGGCGGGTAGACACCCCTGAGCAGCCACGCATACGCCGCGAGGCCGTATTCCAGCTCGTCGCTGGCGTCGTAGTCCGGGTTGGGATTCATCTGGTCAATCCTCCGCTGTGGGCTTGAACGAACACGCTTTCATGGCTCAATCGATCCCGGAAGCCTTTTCCTTCGAATGATTCTAACGTTGCCGGATCAGACCGGCAGATTCTCCGGGTGCAGCATCTCGGCGTAACGGCACGGCTCGGGGATGCCGAATCCGTCGACCAGTGTTTGCGCGTGGGGCCGCAACAACCGGCACCGGTCGTTGATACCGCGAGTCACTGCTTTCGCGCGCTCGGTGGACAGGTAGCGGTGCTCGACGAACCACGCTTTGTCATCCTCGATCACCGACAATGCGTACAGGTCGCAGACCAGCCCGAGCACCTCGTGGGCGTCGTCGTCTTCGCACGACTCGATTCCGGCGACGAACGCCTCCAGCACTACCCGATCGATATGGCCCTGCGCGGCATGCAGCACATGATCCTGTACGGCATTGAACGCATCGAACTCCGACATCTCTTTGGCCTTGCCCTGTAACCGGCGCGCCACCGAGGCGATCAGGTATGCCTCGCGGTCCTCGAACATCTGCACCTGGGTGCCGCGGTTGAACAGGCTGCCTTCCTCTTCGTTGTCCTGACGGGCGTCAACAATGGTTTGGATAATCGTTTCTGCCGCAGTGCGTTTCAGCACCCGCTCACCGGCGAAGTTGGCCGCGAACCGGACCCAGTCCACCGGGCTCATGCTCTTGATGTCGTCGGCGTAGGCGGTCAGCAACTCCTTGGCCACCAACTGGGTCAGCACATGGTTGTCGCCTTCGAAAGTGGTGAACACGTCGGCGTCGC
The DNA here is from genome assembly GCF_049673265.1 of Mycobacterium sp. Lineage (GTDB taxonomy): Bacteria > Actinomycetota > Actinomycetes > Mycobacteriales > Mycobacteriaceae > Mycobacterium. The sequence continues at coordinate 8,123 of NZ_JBATXN010000400.1, forward strand.
CGCGCAGCGCGATCAACCGGTTGTCGGCCATGTAGCCGGCCCCGCCGCATGCTTCCCGGGCTTCTTGTATCGCGCGGCTGGCGTGCCAGGTATTGGCGGCTTTGAGCCCGGCGGCCCGTGACTCCAGTTCTCGTTGCTCCTCGGCGTCGGGGGCATCTGCAGTCTGTAGATCGTGACACCTGGCCACCAGCTCGTTCTGCGCGAACTGCAACGCATACGAGCGCGCGATCAACGGGAAAAGCCGGCGCTGGTGCACCAGGTAGTCCATGACCAGCACTTCGCCGTCCTCGTCGGGGGCACTGAACTGCTTGCGCTGCAACGCATACCGGGTAGCGATGTCCAACGCCACTCGTGCCGCGTTGCCTGCGCTGCCTCCGACGCAGATCCGCCCGCGGATCAGGGTGCCGATCATGGTGAAGAACCGGCGGTTGGGGTTTTCGATCGGTGAGCTGTAGCTGCCGTCAGCGGCCACATCGCCGTACTTGTTCAGCAGGTTCACCCGGGGCACCCGGACGTGGTCGAAAACGATGCGGCCATTGTCGACGCCGGGCAACCCGCCCTTGTACTGGCAGTCCGACGTGGTCACACCCGGCAGGTCGTTGCCGTCCGCGTCGCGGATCGGCACCAACAAGCAATGCACGCCATGGTTGACCTGCTCGCCGTCCTCGGCGGTGATGAGTTGGGCGAATACCGCTGCAATGGTGGCGGTTTCGGCGGCACCGCCGATGTAATCCTTGCGGGCCGTCGGTGTTTCGGAGTGGATCACGAACTCTTCGTTAGCGGCGTCGTAGGTCGCGGTCGTTTCAAGGGATTGGACGTCGCTGCCGTGTCCGGTCTCGGTCATCGCGAAACAGCCACGCAGTTCGAGGTTGATGATCTTTTTCACATACGCCTCGTGGTGGCGTTCGGTGCCGAGGTTCTCGACGGCTCCGCCGAACAAACCCCATTGCACGCCCGCCTTGACCATCAAGGACAGGTCTGACATTGCGAGCATCTCGATCATCGTGATCGCCGCCCCGACGTTGCCGGTACCGCCGTGCTCTTTGCGGAAGCCGTCGTCGGCTGCGCCGGCCGCGGCCATGATCTTCATTTGTTCGGCCACCTTGGTGCGGGCGATCACTGTGTTCGGTGTGTAGTGCGGACGGAAGACCTCGTCGGTCAACCTCTCCCGCATCTGGTTCTTCACGTCGCGCCAGCGTCCGTCGAGCGTATTGCGCAGGTGTTCCGCAGTGGTGGTCATACCCGACGGTAACTCGCTGCCGGGACCGCCGGTGTGGGCTCCGCGATGTCGCCCGTTTTCAAATGCACCGGGCATTTACCCGCAATGGCTATCATCTTGCGGTCGGTCGTCGAGAGAAGGGACGCCATGGGCCAGGTTTCCCGCGCCTTCAGCAAGCAGGGCGCGGTTGACGTCGAGGCTGTCCAGGCCGCGCTGCTCCCGCACTTCGCCCTGGCCGCCGGACCGCAGCGATCCGTTGCCCACATCTGGCTGGACACCTTCGATTGGCGGCTGCACTCGGCGGGGATGTCCCTCGAGTACCTCGACGACGGCCCACTGATACTGCAGCTCCCGGACGGTAGCCGGTTGCAGGGACCTCGGCCCCGGAAGTGGCCGGCACTGCTGCCCGACATGCCGGCTGGGCGGCTGCGCGACGCGTTGGCCCCGATTGTCGCGTTGCGGGCACTGCTGCCGGTCGTCACCGTGCGGCGTGCCGTGCAGGAGAGCCGGGTGCTCAACGCCGACGAGAAAACTGTCGCCCGGCTGCTGACCGAAAGCGCCGACGACGGCAGCAGCCAGCTGCAGGTGCAGCCATTGCGCGGCTACGACGTGGACGGCGATCGGATCGCTCGCCTGATGGGCGGCGTCGATGGGCTCACCGCCACGACAACGACGCCCTACGACGATGCGCTGGCGCTCGCTGGTCGCAGTCCCAGCGACCGTGAGCAGGATCCCGCGGCGCAGCTGCGTCCGGAAACGCCTGCACCGGTGGCTATTCCTCAGATGCTCGCGCAATTCGCGGGGGTCATCGACGAAAACGTCGACGGCACGATTGCGGCGATTGACACCGAATTCCTGCACGATCTGCGAGTGGCGGTGCGGCGCACCCGATCGATTCTCAAGCTCGCCGGCGATGTGCTGCCCGCGAACCTGGCCGAGCGATTCCAGCCCGAGTTCAAGTGGCTTGGCGATCTGACCACGCCGGTGCGCGATCTGGACGTCTATTTGCTCGAGCTCGACAGCATGGCCGCCAGACTGGCGTCGGCCGATCCACGCGACCTCGATCCGTTCCGCTCGTTCTTGGTCCGGCATCGCGCTACCGAACGCCGCCGCTTGGTGCGCGGGCTGCGGTCTCGTCGCTTCGAGCAGGTGATGAGCGACTGGCGCGCAGCGCTGGCGCAGCTGACCGCTGAGGCCAACGGCGGGCCGGCGACCGGGGCATTGGCCCGCAAGCGTATCGACCGGGCATTTCGGAAGGTGGTGCGGCGCGGCAAACGGATCACCGCCGACTCGCCGAGCGAGCAGGTGCATGAGCTGCGCAAGCGCTGCAAGGAATTGCGCTATCTGCTCGAGGTATTCCGGCCGTTGTGCGCCGACGCGCCGTATCGTCCGGTGCTCAAAGAGCTCAAGGCGTTGCAGGACACGCTGGGCGACTTCCAGGACGGCGAAGTGCAGCGTGAAGCCGTCCGGGAATTTGCCGCGGCGATGATGGAACAGGGTGCCGCGCCGCCGGCCACCGTGCTCGCAATGGGGGAACTCGCTGCGCAGCTCGACGCACATCAGCTGAAGGCGCGGGGGGCGCTGGTGGGTCGGCTGAAGCCGTTCCTGGCCAACGAGAATCGCGCCCGGGTCAAGGCGATGGTGCGCTGATGAAAATCTATGCGACCTACAACATCAAGGGTGGTGTCGGTAAGACGTCGGCCGCGGCCAACCTTGCGCATCTGGCCGCGCGCAGCGGATACAACGTGCTGCTGTGGGATCTCGACCCGCAGGGTGCGGCCACTTATCTTTTCCGGGTCCGAGCCAAAGTCAAGGGCGGCAGCCGAGCGCTGGTCGACGGTTCGCGATCGCTCGACGACGCAATCAAGGCCACCGATTTCGACGGACTTGACTTGGTGCCAGCCGATTTCCGCTACCGCAATATGGATTTGCAGCTTGACGACATGCAGCGGCCGACCCGCCGGATTCACCAGCTGCTGCGTCCGCTCGACGACGAATACGATGTGGTCTTCCTCGACTGTCCGCCGAGCATTTCGCTGTTGTCGGAAAACGTATTACATGCCGTCGATACGCTGCTGGTGCCGATGATCCCGGCCACGCTATCAGTGCGCACATTCGACCAATTGTCAGGCTTCGTCAACGATTTCGATGGCCGCCAACCGGAGGTGCGTGCATTCTTCTCGATGGTGGACGGGCGCAAGCGGCTGCACCGCGACCTCATGGCGCAGTTGTCGGCCGAACGACGGGGGATCTTGCGAACGGCCATCCCGGCACTGTCGATCATCGAGCAGATGGCCGAACAACGGGCGCCGGTGACAGCGTTCGCTCCCTACAGCGTCGCGGCCAAATGCTACGAAGCGCTCTGGCATGAGGTAAACGGCGCGATCAGCTAAGGCGTCGATCCTTGCGATTCACCTTGTGCGACAGAAGCTTTGGATTGATCACTTCGCCGCGCCGGCCGCCTCAGCCGCCAGCGCAACCACCCGGTCGCCACTACCCCTAAACCGATCAGCACCGCCATGTCGAACAACCACCGACCGGTTGAGTGTGTCCACGAATCATCGGAGGTGGCCAGCAGATTGACTGCGGGCACGTCGACGGTAGAGGCGGAGGCGGCAAGCCCCCAGCGGGACGGCACAAACCACGAGACCTGCTCCAGACCGAACCGGCCGGCGATGGGGAACAGCGCCCCGGCGAACACCGCCGAGATCAGCACGATCAGCACGGCCGTCAGAAGGATCTGCTCGACGTAGCTGGCCAACGATGAGAGAGCCAGCGCGACCATCGCCGAGACGATGGTGGTGATGGCCAGGATCACGAACAGCTCGAAACCGGCCGCAAAGCCGGTATCGCCGAGCAGCACGGCGCCTTGAGTGGGCGCGCCTTTGCCGACGGTGGCGGCGGTGGTCATGATCGCGGCCGCCACGATGGCAACAATGCTGTAGACGATGACCTTGCCCGCCAAGAACGCCGACGCCGATAGACCGTTGGCTTGCTCGTGGCGGAAGATGCGCCGTTCGCCGAAGAGGTCGCGGATGCCCAGCGCAGTGCCGATGACGACGGCGCCAATGGTGAGCAGGGCAAGGATTTCGACGGCTTCGTCGGGACTGCCGCCGTACGGGTCGGCCGGCCCCAGACCGGCTTTGCCGGGCACCAGCAACGAGATCGCGCCGAACAACACCGGCAGGATGGTCAGGAAAATGAAATACCGCTGAGCGCCGACCATGAGCCAGACCTGTCGACGCACGGCGATGAGGATTTGGCGCCACCGGCTTACGTGTGCCACCGAAGTCCGCGCCTCAGCCGACGGTTCCGGTGCCGGCGGGGGCTCCGGCTGGCGGGCCAGATACGCGCCGTGCGCGCCATACGGATCCGCGCTGAGCCGCGCGATGATCTCCGCCCAATCGGTGGTGCCCAGCTGCGCACCGATCTCCGCGGGGGGTCCGGCGAAGGCCGGCGTGCCCATCCCGGTGAGCAGCACCACTTGGTCGCAGATGTCGATATCCGCCGGCGACGTGGTTGCCACCACAACAACACGTCCCTCGTCGGCGAGTCGCCGCAGCGTCGCCCTCATTTCGTCGTGCGCGGCTGCGTCGAGTCCGGCGGTCGGCTCGTCGAGGACAAGCAGTGAGGGCTCGGTCAGCAGCTCCATGGCCATCGATGCGCGCTTACGCTGTTCGCCGGTGAGGTTGCCGACCTGGGCGGTGCGCAGCAAGCCCAAATTCATCTGGTTGAGTGCCCGATGCACACTTTGGCGGCGGAGATCAGCGGATGTGTCAGGTGGCAAACGTAATTCAGCGGCATAGCCCAAGGCTTGTTCGACGGTCAGCGCGGGATGCAGCAGGTCGTAGCGCGGCACGACTCCGATGCGCGCTCGCAGGTGATCGGCCGCCACATCGTGACCGCCGAAATGGACTATGCCGACACTCGGTTGCACCGTGCCGCCCACCACGTCGACCAGAGCAGCCGTGCTCGCCTCCGAGTGTCCGATGACCGCGGTCAGCGTTTGCGGCTCAGCGGTGAAGGACAGGTCCGCCACCACCTGCTCGCCGTCGACGCTGAGCCGCACCCGGCGTGCCTCCAGCGGACCGGCGATCGTGGTCGGTGCCGGGGTGGGAGGGTCGGTTGGCTCGTCGGTCGGCTGGTCCAAAT
>NZ_JBATXN010000401.1:0-7204 GCF_049673265.1 Mycobacterium sp.
AGCGCCCCGGGTGAAATAGTCGGTCTTGTCTGCGACAAACATCCAGTTGGCCACCCAGAAGAAGGCGGCGACGGCGTCATCGCGCAAACCGGCGACGGCCTCGGGTGAAAAGAACTGCCGCCCAACCGCCACGGTCAGCACCATCAGCACCACTGCCGGGAGGAGCCGCCGGGCCCGCCGAATCCAGAAGTCGCCCAGGTCAATACGGCCCCTTCGGCCGAGTTCGTCAAGCAGCAGCGATGTGATCAGAAAACCGCTGAGCACGAAAAACACGTCGACGCCCAGGAATCCGCCCGTCATCCCGGGAATGCCGCCGTGATCGGCGAGCACCAGCGTGACGGCCACAGCGCGCACACCATCCAGCGCGGGAATGCCGGGACGGCGCGTTGATTGTCCACCACCGTCGCTACTTCTGGTGGTGGCCAGCCGGACCACATGCGGCGGAGCTACCCATCGGGGTCGCCGAGCACAGCGAACCGGCGCGGGGTAATCCCCGGCCGGTCCCATACTCACCTCTTTAGTGCTCCGACCGCTCGCCTGGCCGGTGCTGTCGTTGCCGCCGATACGTCGATGCCCCTCCCTGCTGATCCCCGTCAGTTTAGGTGCGGCTAGACCGCATCATGGGGAAGACACGACGCTGCGGCAGCCGAAATATGCTGCTACGCCGTGCCGTGGGCGAATTCCGATGGGCGGCGCCTGATGTCATTTCGGCTTTAGAGGCCGGCGAAATCGATGATCCCGCGAATGTTGCGTCCTTCGCGCAGGTCCGCGAACGCCTCGTTGATCTGGTCCAGCTGGTAGTGGCGGGTGACCAGCTCGTCGAGCTTCACAACGCCGGCCTGATACATCGACAACAGCTTCGGCACGCTAGTGCGCGGATTCATCCCGCCATAAAGAACTCCCTTGAGTTGCTTGGCCGAGAGCACCATCTCCTGCAGGATCAGCGGAACCAGGGGCTCACTGTACGGGGTGATGCCGGTGGCGACGCACGTCCCGCCCTTGCGAAGCAGAGTCATCGCCAACGCGATCAAGTCCACGTGCAGAACCCCAGGAGTCAAGATGACGCGGTCGGCCATCACGCCCGCGGTGATGTCTTTCACCAGCGGTATCGCCTCCTCAGCGGAGGTGACGGCATGCGTGGCGCCGAAGATCTTGGCAGAATCCCGTTTGTACTCAACCGGATCCACCGCGACGATATAGGTTGCGCCGGCCGCACGCGCTCCTTGCAGGGCGTTCATTCCGACACCGCCGGTTCCGATGACGACGACGGTGTCGCCGGGCTCGGTGCCTGCCGAGACCGTCGCCGAGCCCCAGCCGGTGCTGACACCGCACGAGACGAGTGCGGCGGCATGGAACGGGATCGCATCGTCGATCTTGATGACAGACCTTTCCGTGAGCACCGCATATTCCGCGAAAGTGCCGAGTTGTCCATAGGCCAAGAGGTTTTCGTCGCCGAGATGCCGGCGGCAGGTTCCGTCGGTGGGCATCTCTCGCACGAACAGGCTCGCGCCGGAATCGCAGATGTAGCTCTGCCCGTTGACACAAAACCGGCAATTCCCGCACGCGGGAATGAAGGACATCGCCACGTGATCCCCGGGCCGAACCGTCGCCACGCCCGGCCCGGTCTCTTCGACGACACCAGCACCCTCGTGACCACCGAGCAAAGGGAACCAGTCCGGTGCGGGCATGCCGGTCGCGGCCAGCACCTCGGGGGTTGGCACCACGTCGCCGGTGATCAGATGGTCATCGGAGTGGCAAACGCCGGCAACGGCCATGCGCACCAGGACTTCACCGTCGCGTGGCGGGTCGAGCTCCACGTCGCGGATCTCCCAGTCCTCGCCGACCCCGCGCAGCACAGCGGCGCGACACTTCATTAGGGCGCGTATCCCAAGGTGCTCTTTACCTCTAAATATTCGTGGAACCCGAATTCGCTCCACTCCCGACCGTTGCCGCTGTGCTTGTAACCGCCGAACGCCGCGTTCATGTCGAACGCATGATTGATCGTCACCCAGCCTGCCCGGATCTTGCGGGCCACCTCACGCGCTTTGTCGAGGTCGGCCCCGGACACATAACCAGCCAGGCCGTAATCGGTGTCGTTGGCGATATCCACGGCCTGATCGATGTCGTCATAGCCTAGAATGCACAGCACAGGCCCGAAGATCTCCTCGCGCGCGATCGTCATGTCGTTGGTGACGTCGGCGAAGACGGTCGGCCTGACGTAGTAACCCTTGTCCAGCCCTGCTGGACGGCCCGGACCGCCCGCAACGACGGTCGCGCCTTCGCTGACCCCCTTCTGGATCAGGCGCTGGACCTTGTCGAACTGCGCCTTCGAAGCCACCGGCCCGATCGCCTCCCGATCATCGGGGTCACCCACCTTTACTTGCACGGCGGTTTCTTGCGCGATGGTAATGGCCTCGGCCATACGCGAATTCGGAATCAGCATGCGCGACGGCGCGTTACAGCTCTGTCCTGAATTCGGCATCATGCTGGCCACGCCGGCGCGGACGCTGTCAGCAAAGCCTGCATCGTCGAGGACGATGTTGGGGCTCTTGCCGCCGAGCTCCTGCGTCACCCGCTTCACCGTCGGAGCGGCATTCATGGCCACGTCGACACCGGCGCGCGTGGAACCGGTAAACGACACCATGTCGATGTCAGGATGGCTCGCCAAGGCCACACCGACGCCGGCACCGTCGCCATTGACGAGGTTGTAGACACCGGCCGGCACGCCCGCGGCATCCAGAATCTCGGTGAAAATGTAGGCCGAGAAGGGGGCTACCTCAGATGGTTTCAGGATCATCGTGCATCCCGCCGCCAGCGCCGGGTATACCTTGACCGCGATCTGGTTGAGCGGCCAGTTCCACGGTGTGATCAGCCCGCAGACGCCTATCGGCTCCTTGGCGATCAGCGTGGCCCCGTGCTGTTCGGAAAAGGGGAAGTTCTTCAGCACGTCGATCGCCGCCACCAGGTGACCGAGCCCGAGTTGGACCTGCGGGCCGGCGGCCAGCGAGGGTGGCGCGCCGATTTCCTCGGTGACTGCATCGGCGAGATCTCCTGCACGCTTTTGATATTCGGCGAGGATCGCCTCGAGCAGAGCAAGACGCTGTTCGCGGCTGGTTTGTGACCAGTCGGCGAAGGCGCGCCGCGCGGCGTTGACTGCCACGTCGACATCGGCGGCCGAGCCGAGCGAGATCCTCCCGGACACCTGCTCGGTCGCCGGATTCTCGACGTCAAAAGCATTGGGCCGCACCGGGTCGACCCAGCGGCCATCGATGTAGAACTTCAGGTAGTCGCGCATGACACCATCCTTTTCTTACTGCGTGCCTTCTGCATACCAGGTGCGGAATTCGGCATACTTGGGCATCTCCTCGGAGTTGGCCTTCGGATCTATGCAAACGTGCACGACGGCGGTCTTGCCGCTCGCGTATGCCCGCCCGATCGCCGGGCCGATCTCGTCCTCCTTCTCGACGTACTCGCCGTGGCAGCCGAAGCCCTCGGCGACCTTGTCGAGGCGGACGTCCTTACTCCAGTGCACGCCGGGCTGCGGCGACGGCTGCTCGAAGGTGCGCTTGTAGACGCCCACCTCGAGGCCCCACTGGTGGTCGACACCCACGACACACACCAGCGGAAGCTTTTGCCGCGCGGCGGTTTCCAGCTCGGCGATGTGGAAAAGGAACGCCGAATCGCTGGTCAGCAGCATCACCGGCCGCTTACCGCCCTCCGCGACCGATGCTCCGACCGCGTACGGCAAGCCGGTGCCGAGATGGCCGAAGTTCTGGTTCCAGATGACGTCGCGCGGTTTGGCCTGCGAGTAGGTCCACTGGAAGATGACGGTCGCGCCGCCGTCGCGGACCAAGATGCCGTCCTTCGGAAATGCCTTGGTTGCCTCGACGACGAACCGCGCCGGGTGTATCGGCGTCCGGCCCGTCGGCGCGTTCTCGGCGAGCTGCGACAGCTCCGCCGCGTCCTCCTTGATCCAGCGGTCGAGATCCACCGATGCCTTTCTCGGATCGTCACGCAGCGCCTCCACCAGCTGAGGCACCACCCCACGAAGGTTACCGACCAGCGGGACATCAATGGGGCGGTTGACGCCGATCGCAAGCGGATCCTGTTCCACCAGAACCCATTTGCGCTTTGCGTCGTTCTCCGCCCAGTGGCGGGTCCTGCCGTAGTGGCTCGGTTCGCCGAGCTCCGTGCCGAGCGCGACGCACAGATCGGACTTCACCACCGCCTCAACGGCCGCCGGCGAGAATCCGTAGGCGAAGGTACGGTCCTCGAGGCCTTCGATGAACGACGTGCCGCCGGACGTCTGGATCACCGGACATCGCATGAGGTCGGCCAGTTCCCTGACCGCCGCACCGGTGCGCGACGTGTGGACCCCGTGTCCGACCAACAGGATCGGGCACTCCGCCGCGCGGATCAACTTCGCCGCTTCGGCCACCTCGCGTTCGCCCGCGGTCTGGTCGACGAGCCGGTACCGATTGGGCGGCAGCGGATCCGGCACCTCGAGCTCCTCGAGGATGACGTGCGAAGGGTACTCGATGTAGGTCGGGCCGGGAGTGCCCGACATGGCACGTCGGATCGCCTCGTGGATGATCTCATCAGTCTGGTCGGCGTACTCGATGGATGCGCTGTACTTGACGGACGCCGCGACAAGGGGCTCCTGCTGCACGAACTGGATGCGTCCGCGCCGGACCCGGCGTTCGGTGATGCGGGCACGCTGGCCGCCGAGGAAGATCACCGGTGAGTTCTCCACGAGGGCACACTGGATCGCTCCGGCCATGTTGGCCATGCCGGGCCCCAGCGTGCCGATGCACAGGCCGGGCTTACCCGTCATCCGCGACGCCGCCTCCGCCATGAATCCGGCGCTCAATTCGTGATGCGGTGCGACCACCGACCAGCCGCGAGCGTCGGCCTCCGTGAACATGTGCACGAAGTTCGGGTCCGGGATACCGAACAACGTATTGACGCCCTCGGCCTCGAACAGGTCGAGAATGCGCTTGTAAACGGGCACACCCATCCTGACAGCTCCTTGATTTCGCGAGCAGACGCAAAATCGCTCTCTGGCAGTCTATTTCGGACGATTTTGTGTCTGTGCGTGCCAATTTCAGCGAGGACTTCTGCAGTGTCGGCCCCGAGCTCGGGTGCCGGCCCCGCGACGCGACCGGGTGTCCGAGAGAACCAGGTCGGTACGCCCGGAAAGCGGACCGGTCCGTGCGGCGTGTCCAGCGTCTCGAACATGCCGGCGGCGTTGAGATGCGGATCGTCGAACAGCGCGCCGGGCGTGTTCAGTGGGGCGGCCGGTATCTCGAGTTCGCGGAACAGCGCAAGCCACTCGTGCGTCGAGCGCTGTTTCATTGTCTCGGCCAATAATCCGTAGACGGTGTCGATCTGGCGCGCCCGATTCTCCAGCGTCGAATACAGCTCACTGGCCCACGGTGGCCGCACGGCGTTGATGAAAGCGTTCCAGTGCTTGTCGTTGTAGATCAGCGCGGCGATGTGGCCGTCGCTGGTGCGATAGGGACGGCGGTTGGGCGCCACGGTGCGCGGATAGACCGCTGGTCCCAGGGGAGGGTCGAACAGGGCGCCGTTGGCGTGTTCGACGAGCATGAACGAGGCCATGGTTTCGAACATGGCGACCTCGACTTCCTGCCCCTCTCCGGTGCGCTCGCGGTGGAACAGCGCCATGGTGGTCGCGTACAGCGCGGTCAGCCCAGCGACCTTGTCGGCCATGATGGTTCCGACGTAGTCGGCCTCGCCGGTCAATTGCTGCTGCACCGCCGGCAGGCCGCATTCGGCCTGAATCGTGTCGTCATAGGCGGGCCGGTCGCGATTGGGTCCGCGGCGCCCGTACCCGTAGCAGTTGGTGTAAATGATCGCCGGGTTGACGCCGGCGACGTCGCCGTAGGCGAAGCCGAGCTTGGCGATCGCCTTGGCGCGCATCGAGTGGATGAATACGTCCGCGGTCTCGATCAGCCCGCGCAGGGCCCGCGTTCCGGCGTCGGTGTCCAGGTCCAGCACGATGCCGCGCTTGCCGCGGTTGACGTTGACGAACACCCCGCTCATGCCCGGCGCCGGACCGACCGAGATGTAGCGGGTGTTATCGCCCTGTGGCGGTTCGACTTTGATCACGTCGGCGCCCATGTCGGCCATGATCTGCGTGCAGTATGGGCCCATCACCATTGCGGTGAGGTCGATTACCCGGACACCGGCGAGCGGTCCCGTCTGCGTCGAGCTACTCATGGAGTGCACCTCGATCGCTAGAACGGTGCGCAAGTTCGAAGCTGTAGCGGATGTGCTGGCCGTGGCCGTCGGGCACGACCGGAAAAACCAGCGGCGCCTCGATGTTTCGAATGGCGTCCAGGTAGCTGCCGACATCCTCGATCGTCCACGATGGCCGGCACACGCCCGGGCTTTCGGCAACGACCGCCCGGGCAACCCTACCCGCCAGCGCGATGAACATCTCCCCCGTCACCGAACAGGATTCGTGCGCAAGCCAACCCACCACGGGCGCAACCAGCTCCGGGCCCATCGGAGGGTAGGCCGAGGTGTCGATTCCGCCCGCCATTCGTGTCACGGCGGCCGGAACGATTACGTTGCATCTCACCCCGTTGTCGGCACCCTCGAGGGCCGCGACGTTGGCTAGCCCGATCACGCCGGCCTTGGCGGCGGCATAGTTGGCGACGCCGTGGGTGCCGTACAGGCCGCCGATCGAGGACGTCAGTACGATCCGCCCGTAACCGGCCTCGCACATGACCGGAAACGCGGGCCGCACAACGTTGAACGCGCCACGCAGGTGCACGTCGAGCACGGCGTCGAAATCCTCGTAGCTCATCTCTCGCAGCGAGCCCGGGCGGACATTGCCGGCGTTGTGTATCAGGATGTCGAGGCGACCGTAGCGTTCGAGCGCGGTCTGGATGATCGCCTCGCCGCCTTCTCGGGTGGCGACCGACTCGGTGCACGCGGTGGCTTCTCCTCCGGCCGCCGTGACATCGGCGGCCACCTGCTCAGCCGCCGCGGAGTCCACACCTTCGCCGGCGAGGCTGCCGCCGGGGTCGTTGACGATGACCTTCGCGCCCCGCGAGGCCAGCAACAGGGCGTAGGAGCGGCCCAGTCCCCTACCGCCGCCGGTGATGACGGCGATGCGGCCGTCGAATCTCAGGTCCGACATCTCTAGATTCCTAGGACCAGGCCATTCAGATCACCC
>NZ_JBATXN010000402.1:0-6817 GCF_049673265.1 Mycobacterium sp.
GCCTGGTACTGGCCTGGATCACCATCATCGCGTTGACGTTTCACTGGGCCCGGGTGGTGTGGTCGCGCACGATCGTGCAACTTGCCGCCGACGAACAGCGCCGTCGAGCCGCCGCGCACCGCCAATCCCGAACACTGCTGGAATCCCTCGAAGACGAGGATCCTCCCGAATAGCTGCTCGCTCTTAGGGCTTGCGGGACAACGCATCCGCGGCGGCGTCGGCCCATTGCCGCCACTGGTCGGCATTGGCCTTGGCCTCCTCGGCTTCCTTGCTGCGACCGGCCGCCTCCGCTTTTTGGGCCTGGCGTTCGAACTGCTCGGCCCGCGCTTGGAACTGCTCGGCGCGGGCCTGAGCCTGTGGGTCTGACCAGTCCGATTCGCCGGCGTCGCGCACCTTCTTCTCGACGGCCCGCAGCCGCCGCTCGAGCTCGGCGGACCGCTCCCGCGGCACTTTCCCGATCGCATCCCATTTCTCGGAGATCGACCGCAGCGCCGACCTGGCCGCCTCGTGATCGCTCGTATCGAGCTTTTCCGCCTCCGCCAACAGCGCTTCTTTCGCGGTGGCGTTCGCCTGCAGCTCGCTGTCTCGCTCGGCGGTCGCAGCATTGCGTGCCTTGAAAAAGGTGTCCTGGGCGGCCTTGAAGCGGCGCCACAACGCATCGTCGACGTCGCGGGCCGCACGTCCGGCGGCCTTCCAGTCGGTGAGCAGCTTGCGGAACTCGGCGCTGGTCGGACCCCAGTCCGTCGAATCGACGAGCTCTTCAGCCTGCACGCACAGCCGCTCTTTGGCCTCGCGGGCGCCCGCCCGCTCGCGGTCCAACTCCGCGAAATGGGATCCGCGTCGCCGGTTGAAGGTTTCCCGCGCAGCCGAGTAGCGCTTCCACAGGGCATCGTCGGTCTTGCGATCCAGGCCGCTGATCGTCTTCCATTCGTCGAGGATCGCGCGCAGCCGGTCGCCCGCCGCCTTCCACTGCGTCGAGGTGTTGGCCAGCTCCTCGGCTTCGGCGGCCAACGCTTCCTTGCGTGCGGTCTGGCTGGAGCGATGCTCTTCGCGACGGGAGCGATCGGCGGCCGCGGCCGCTTCGGCCCGCTCCGCAATAACGTTAAGCCGGGCCGCCAGCGCGTCGATATCTCCGAGCACATGCGCATCCGGCAACGTTTCTGCCAGACCGGCCGCGGTGGCTTTGATTTTGCGAGCGTCGCCGGTGCCCGAAGCCAGCCGCTCTTCCATCAGCGCGACCTCGGTGCTCAAGTCGTCGAATCGCCGACCGAAATGCGCGAACGCCGCTTCGGCGTCGCCGGCCTGCCAGGACCCGATGACCCGCTCGCCGGCCGCGGTGATCAGCCATACCGTCCCGTCGGCGTCGACTCGGCCGAATCGGTGCGGATCATTGGCCAGCGGTGCTGCAACTGGGTGAGGGTGGGGACGGGATGTTGGTCTGGGCCCGGGCCGCGGTCCCGGCCTTGGAACCGGGCCCGGCGTGGGCCGGGGTTCGTTCTGAGGCTCGTCAGGCGTCATGAGCTGCCATCACCTACCCTTCGCGCGGTTATTAGCCGCGCACCTGCCGCGCATTGCGGCGCCGCCAACTGCACTTGCGGGACGAAGCCCAGGGCACTCCCGTCTGGATCTCACCAGTATTGAAGCAGCTTGTTGAGCGGTGCGGTCCCAGTTGGCTTAGCAGCCGCTCCAGGGCCCGGTTATCGGCTCGGAGCGTCAGCACGAATTGCCCCTTGTTCGTGAAACAATCTGCTCTTCCGCGCGTGTAATTGCGGCGAGTTGACTAGCCGACGTCGGCGCACGCCGTCAGCGCCATAGGCTGTTTCGTGGAAACTGTTGGTTAATACTCGGTGTTGGGTAACCGAACGCGGACCGGTCGTGGGACGAGGAGATCGTGGATGTCGAAAGCGGATTTCGCGGCGTTGATCGCGCTGTGCGCCGCGCTGGCCTCCGCGATCGGCGACGTCGTGCGACAGCGTTCGGCTCAAGAGGTCACCGATAAGCAGGTCGGTCACCTCGAGCTCTTCCGCTTGTCGTTGCGTGACACCCGCTGGTGGCTTGGCGGCGTCGGCGCGATTGCCAACTACAGTCTGCAAGCCGGCGCGCTGGCGTTGGGCTCGGTGATGATGGTCACGGCGTTGCAGGTGACATCGCTGCTGTTCGCGCTGCCGATTTATGCGCGGCTAGCCCATCACAAGGTGACCCGGTGGGAATGGATGTGGGCGGCCCTGTTGGCTGCCGCGCTTGCGGTGGTGGTGACCGTAGGCGACCCGGATCCCGGCCACTCGCGAGCTTCGCCGGCGACATGGCTGGCGGTTGCCGTCGTGATGGGTCCGATCTTGGTGCTGTGCGTGCTGGGCGCGCGGGTCTGGTCGGGCGGACCGGCCGCGCCGGTGCTGCTGGCGGTGGTGGCCGGCTCGTCGCTGGCGTTGTTCGCGGTTCTGACCAAGGGCGCCGTCGGGGCGGTTTCGGGCGGCTTCGGGGCATTGTTGCGGGCGCCCGAAGCCTACTGTCTGATACCGGCGGCGCTGGCGGGGATGATCTTTCAGCAGTCGTCGTTCCGCGCTGGCGCGTTGACCGCCTCGCTGCCGACGGTGACCGTCGCCAAGCCGGTGGTGGCGTCGCTACTCGGGGTCTTGGTGCTCAATGAGACGTTGAACACCGACGGTCCCAAGGTGTTTGCGCTGATCGCCGCCGCGGTGCTGGTGGTCGTCTCGACAGTCGCCCTGGCCCGCGGGGAGGCGGCCAGCATTGCGGCCGGCGCCGGGCGTGACATCGTGGCCGCCGGGAAGGTGCTGTAGAAACGCGCCGTCTTCGTTGCTCAACTCAGTAGCGTGTCCATGGAAGAGTTGGCCGAGAGTCGGGAGGAGGCCGCCCATGGACGGCGCAGACGTCGCCGCTGTGCTCCTGGCTTTGGGAGCCGCGTTGGTATCGGCCATCGGATCGGTGATTCGGCAGCGTTCGGCGCATGAGATCGTCGACAAACAGGTCGGTGCATGGGAGTTGTTCCGCCTGTCGGTGCGCGATGCCCGGTGGTGGTGGGGCGCAGTGGCCGCGGTGGCCAATTACGCTTTCCAGGCCGCGGCGTTGAGCCTGGGCTCAGTGATGCTGGTGACCGCGTTGCAAGTGACGGTGTTGCTGTTCGCTCTGCCGATTAATGCGCGGATCACCAATCATCGGGTAACCGCGTGGGAATGGGTTTGGGCAGCGGCCCTGGCCGCCGCGGTGGCGATCGTCCTCATGGTGGGCAATCCGACATCCGACCAGCAGCGGGCCTCTTGGGCAACCTGGGCGGTGGTTCTCATGGTGATGGGCCCGGCATTGGTGTTGTGCGTGCTTGGCGCCCGCATCTGGTCGGGGGCAGTTGCTGCGGTGTTGCTGGCAGTGGTGGCGGGCTCGTCGCTGGCATTGTTTGCGGTGCTGACCAAAGGTGTCGTCGACGCCGCACACGGCGGCTTGGGCGAATTGGTGCGGGCGCCGGAACTGTATGCCTGGCTCGGAGTTGCGCTGGCGGGCATGGTGTTTCAACAAGCGTCGTTTCGCGCTGGCCCCCTCACCGCGTCGTTGCCGACAATGACGTTGGCCAAACCGGTGGTGGGCTGGATCTTGGCGATCACCGTGCTCTCCGAGGAGCTGCGCGTCAGCGACGAGACATTGTTTGTCTTGCTGGCGGCGGTGGTGCTGATGGTCGTGTCAACCGTGGCGCTGGCCCGGGGCGAGGCCGCCACGATGGAAGCGCTCAACCGGCGACGCTCGAAAGCCACCGCGCAACCCTTGGCGTCGTAGGAACGCTAGTTTGATGGCGTGTTGAGCACCATCGCGATCATCCCGTCCGCGCCGGTGCTGGTCCCCGAGCTTGCCGGAGCGGCGGCCGACGAGGTGGCTGAACTGCGGGCGGCGATGCTCGCCGCTGTCGCCGCGCTGCCGCCGCGCATCGTGGTCATCGGGGTCGGAACTGAGGACGTCGTCGTCGGCGCGGAAAACGTCGGTACCTTCGCCGGTTTCGGCGTCGACCTGCCGGTGCGGCTGTCGCCGCGGGCCACCGGCCCGGTGGTCGAGCTGCCGCTGTGTGCGCTGATCGCCGGGTGGGTGCGGGCTCAGGCCCAGCCGAATGCGCGCGCCGAGGTTCGGGTCTTCGCCAGGCATCACGATGCGACGACTGCGCTGGCCCGTGGCAGACAACTGCGCAGCGAGCTGGATCAGTCGGGCGAGCCGACGGGTGTGCTCGTCATCGCCGACGGCGCCAACACCTTGACCCCAGCCGCCCCGGGCGGCCATCAACCCGCCGACGTCGATATTCAGTGCGCCCTGGACGACGCGCTGGGCGGCGGCGACGTGGCCGCGCTGACGCGGCTGCCCGGTCAGGTCGTGGGGCGGGTGGCCTTCGGTGTGCTGGCGGGTCTGGTGCAGCCGGCGCCGCGGTCGGCCAAGGAGCTTTACCGGGCGGCGCCCTACGGCGTCGGGTACTTCGCCGGCGTCTGGCAGCCGTGAGGCCACTGGCGATCGTCGGCCCGACGGGCACCGGTAAGTCGCAGTTGGCTCTCGACGTCGCCGAGCGGCTCGACGCGGAGATCGTGAACGCCGACGCGATGCAGTTCTACCGTGGAATGGACATCGGCACCGCGAAATTGCCTGTCGCGCAACGGCGTGGCATCCGGCATCACCAACTCGACGTCCTCGACGTCACCGAGACCGCGACCGTCGCCCGCTATCAGACGGCGGCCGCCGGCGATATCGAGGCGATCGCGGCCCGGGGCAAGGTGCCGGTGCTGGTGGGCGGATCGATGCTCTACATCCAATCGCTGCTCGACGACTGGTCGTTCCCGACGACCGACCCGGCGGTACGGGCGAAGTGGGAGCGGCGCCTCGCCGAGATCGGCGCAGATCGTCTGCACGCCGAACTGGCCGCTCGCGATTCGACCGCCGCGGCGTCAATCCTGCCGACGGACGGTCGGCGCATTGTGCGGGCGCTGGAGGTGGTGGAGCTCACCGGTCAGCCGTTCGCCGCGTCTGCGCCGGCCATCGGCACGCCCCGCTGGGACACCGTGATCGTCGGATTAGACTGTGGCACTGAGCTTCTCGACGAGCGACTGGCCCGCCGCACTGACACGATGTTCGCCGACGGTCTGGTCGACGAAGTGGTCATGCTGCTTGATCGTGGACTACGCGACGGCGTCACTGCATCGCGGGCGCTGGGCTACGCGCAGGTGATCGCTGACCTGGACGCCGGCGGAAACGGCGACGCCGCACGCGAACCGACGTTCATCGGCACCCGCCGCTATGTACGGCGCCAGCGGTCGTGGTTTCGCCGTGATCACCGGATCCAGTGGCTGGATGCCAGTGCCTCTGACAATGCGGATGCGGCTGTGCGCGCCTGGCGGCACGAATCCTGAGCTGGCGACGGCCGCGCAACGACGGATCTTGGCGTTGCGCGTGCGAGTCTTCCGCTTTGCGTGCCGCCCTGCCATCGTCTCGCCTCCTACCCGAGGCCATGCGGATTAAGTCGCGTTCAGCTCCCGGCCTAAGCTACTGGACGCATGTGGAATAGAAAATAGCTACACCGATTTTTTGTCCAAGTTTCTGGAGGCTTCCTCTGGGGCGGTGTTCGTGCTGGTCACGCGCCTTTGGCAGCATGATGTGCTGGTAAGTGTCACGCGCTGCGAGCACCCGCGGACGACTCTCCGACAGTATCCTGAGCAGGTGATCCGTAGCGAGTGGCGCAGATGATTTTCGCCAAAGGCCATGGCACCCAGAACGACTTCGTGTTGCTGCCCGATCTCGACGCCACGCTGACGTTGACGCCCGAAGCGGTGTCCGCTTTGTGCGATCGGCGCCGTGGACTCGGGGCCGACGGGGTACTGCGGGTCACCACAGCAGGCGCTGCGCTGGCCGCGGGCGTGCTTGATCGGGTTCCCGACGGTGTGAGCGTCGACGACTGGTACATGGACTACCGCAACGCCGACGGGTCGACGGCACAGATGTGTGGCAACGGCGCGCGGGTGTTCGCGCATTACTTGCGCGCCAGCGGATTGGAATGCCGTGACGAGTTCGTCGTCGGGTCACTCGCGGGCCCGCGACCCGTCGTGCTGCACCGCGTCGATGCGGCCAATGCCGACGTGAGCGTGGACATGGGAAAGACCAACACGTTGGGGAAGGGGCAGGCGGTGGTGGGTGGCCGCTCCTTCAGCGGGCTGGCGGTCGACGTCGGCAACCCGCACCTGGCGTGCGTCGACCCGGAGTTGACCCTCGAAGCGCTGGCGGCACTCGACGTCGCGGCGCCGGTAACGTTCGACGAAGCGCAATTCCCGGACGGGGTCAACGTCGAGGTTCTGACCGCGCCGGCCGACGGCGGGGTCAGCATGCGTGTCCACGAGCGTGGGGTGGGCGAAACCCGTTCGTGCGGCACCGGCACCGTTGCCGCGGCGGTCGCCGCTCTGTCGTATGCCGGTGCGGCCAACGGCACGCTCACCGTGCGGGTTCCGGGCGGCGACGTCGTCGTCACAGTCACTGACGCGACCAGCTACCTGCGTGGGCCGTCGGTGCTGGTGGCCTTAGGCGAACTCAGCGAGGAATGGTGGCGGGCAGCACAGTGTTAATTCGGATGCATGTCGCCGCTTTGGCGTGCACCATCTAAGTTGCCTATGACATATCCAGAATTTCCTGACCAATTGCCACCCAGCACGGGGGAACTCGCGCTTGACGACCGTTCGGCGCTTCGCCGCGTCGCCGGCCTATCCACCGAACTCGCCGACGTCTCCGAGGTCGAGTACCGGCAACTGCGCCTCGAGCGCGTTGTGCTGGTCGGCGTGTGGACCGAAGG
>NZ_JBATXN010000403.1:0-11499 GCF_049673265.1 Mycobacterium sp.
CAGCCGGCCACCGCGAACCTGCTGACACCGGCATCTTTGGCCGAGCTGATGGGCGGGCCCGATATCGCAGCGCCACCGCCGGCCCAGAACCTGGCCGGCCCGCCGAATGCCTACGACGAGAACAACCCGCTACCACCGCCGTGGTATCCGCAACCCCTGCCGTCACCGACGGCGATCCCGGCGGCACCTACCGGAGCCGGATCGTGAGGCGCGCGATGCGGTCGGTTCGCCACCGGGCCTGGCAGGCGTTGGCGTTGCTGACGGCGACGGTCGTGCTGACATCATGCGGGCATTGGCGGGGTATCGCCAATGTGCCCCTGCCCGGCGGTCCCGGCGGCGGCAAGGGCTCCTACACCATCTACGTTCAGATGCCAAATACGTTGGCACTCAACGGCAACAGCCGGGTATTGGTGGCCGACGTGTTCGTCGGTAGTGTTCGCGCAATCAATCTGAAGAACTGGGTTCCCACCCTGACCGTGGACCTGGCGAAGGGGGTTAAGCTCCCGAAGAATGCCACGGCCAAGATCGGCCAGACCAGCCTGCTGGGCTCTCAGCATGTGGAGCTTGCCGCACCGCTGGACCCGTCGCCACAGCTATTGAAGAGTGGAGAGACCATCCCGCTGATCAATTCGTCGGCGTACCCTTCCACCGAGCAGACGCTGGCCAGCTTGGCCATGGTGCTGCGCGGCGGGGGCGTCCCGAATCTCGAGGTGATCCAAAACGAGGTCTACAAGATTCTGGCCGGGCGCGCCCAACAGATTCGGGACTTTCTGGGCAAGCTGAGCACTTTCACCGGCCAGCTGAACAAACAGCGCGACGATATCGCCCACGTCATCGACTCCACTGACCGGCTGCTGTCCTATGTGAGTGATCGTACGGACACCCTGGACCAAGTTCTGACCGAATTCCCGCCGCTGGTCGAGCATTTCGCCGATCAGCGTGACCTGTTCGCCAACACCGTCGACGCTGTGGGGCGGATCAGTAATGTCGTCGATCAGACGTTGTCAGCCGCACGGGGCGATCTGCATGAGGATCTGAGCCAGTTGCAGCGGCCGCTCAAGCAACTGGGTCGTGCCGCGCCGTATTTGGTTGAGGCGCTGAGCTTCCTGCTGTCACCGCCGTTCAGCATCGACAGCGTGCCGAAGATCGTGCGCGGCGACTACATCAATGTCTCGGGCGCACTGGACCTCACTTTGAGCACGGTCGACAACGCGATCTTCACCGGCACAGGCTTTTCCGGGGCATTGCGCGCCCTCGAACAGTCGTGGGGTCGTGACCCCGCGACGATGATCCCCGACATCCGCTACACGCCGAACCCGGCCGACGCGCCCGTGGAGCGGGGTGAGTAAGCGATGTTGACCCGCGTGATCCGCATCCAGTTGATTGTGTTCGCGGCACTGACAGTGATCGCACTGGTTGCGCTGGGCTGGTACTACTTACGCATTCCCAGCCAACTCGGGGTCGGCCAGTATCGGTTGGTGGCGGAGCTGCCGGCGTCAGGCGGGTTGTATCGCACGTCGAATGTGACCTATCGAGGGATCCAGATCGGCAGGGTCACCAAGGTCGAGCCGACGAAAAACGGTGTTCGGGCAACGCTTTCCATCGACAGCCGCTACAAGATCCCGATCGATGCGTCGGCCGATGTACACTCGGTATCGGCGATCGGTGAGCAATATCTAGACCTGGTGTCGACGGGAAACCCGGGAAAGTTTCTCGCGCCCGGACAAACCATCACCAAAGGCACCGTGCCCAGCGAGATCGGCCCTGCATTGGACGCCGCCAACCGTGGCTTGTCGGTGCTGCCCAAGCGCAAGATCGCGTCGCTGCTTGACGAAACAGCGCAGGCCGTCGGCGGACTGGGACCGGCGTTGCAACGACTGGTCGATTCGACGCAGTCGATCGTGGGTGACTTCCAAGCCAACATTGCCGACATCGACGACATCATCGGAAACGCGGCACCGATCCTGGATAGCCAAGTCAACTCAGGTGATTCGATCCAGCGGTGGTCGCACAACCTCGACGTGCTGACCGGGCAGATCGCGCAAAACGACCAACATCTGCAGAACATCTTGTCGAAGGCGGCGCCCACCGCCGATCAGGTCAGCGAGGTGTTCAGTGATGTGCGCGAATCGCTGCCGCAGACGTTGGCGAACCTGGAGATCGTCGCCGATATGCTCAAGCGCTACAACAAAGGTCTCGAGCAGCTGTTGGTGTTCTTGCCGGAGATCGCCGCGGTCGGACAGACATTGGTTGCGTCCGCTCCCGGCGCGGTGCTGATGGGACTCAACCTGTCGATCAATAACCCGCCGCCGTGCATGACCGGGTTCCTCCCCGCGTCGCAGTGGCGGTCGCCCGCCGACACCAGCATGGCGCCGTTGCCGACCGGAACCTACTGCAAGATCCCGCAAGACACACCGGCCAACGTGGTGCGCGGTGCGCGGAACTATCCGTGTGTCGACGTCCCCGGCAAGCGTGCGGCGACGCCACGCGAGTGCCGCGACAACAAGCCGTACGTCCCGCTGGGCACCAACCCGTGGTACGGCGACCCCAATCAGCTGCGCAACTGTCCGGCTCCCGGGGCTCGCTGCGATCAGCCCGTCGATCCAGGCAGGGTGATACCTGCGCCGTCGATCAACAACGGGCTCAACCCGTTACCGGCTGATCGGTTGCCGGCACCAACGCCGCCGGTCAATGATCCGCTGCAGCGGCCCGGATCGGGCTCGGTGCAGTGCAACGGGCAACAGCCCAATCCGTGTATCTACACGCCGGCGACGATGCAGAGCGAAGCGATGCTGAGGAGCGGCGTTTTGGCACAGCCAGGCGGCTCGACAGCGATGTACGTACCCTCCAGTGGCGAAATCGTGGGTCCCGACGGCAGCAAGTACTCCCTCGAAGACTCGCACCACATTGGGGACGACGGATGGAAGGACATGTTGGCGCCCGCCGGCTGAACCTCGCCCTGTCCAGACGGCCGCGAAACCACTGCCGTCGCTGGGGTTTACGCCAAGCCAGCCATCGAGCGGGGCTGAACACCACGCCGCCTGCCGTTCAGGGCATCGACAAGGTGGGCCTGCCGACTAGCCTCGAGCAAGTGACAACTGAACGGGTGCGCGTCGATCTGAGTGGGGCGCCGCAGACGATGCTGGCGACGCTGTATGCGAAAGCGTTGGACGCCGACCTCAAGGAGCCGATTCTGGGTGATCGGTTCGCCAAAGAGATCGTCGAGCGCATCGATTACGACTGGAAGAAGACCACCATCACCGCGCGCCGAGCGCCGTCGGTGACCACCCGCACCGCGCACTTCGACGAATGGGCCAAGCAGTTCCTGACCGCGCATCCGCAAGCCGTCGTGTTGCACGTGGGCTGCGGTCTGGACAGCCGGTTCTTCCGGTTGCGGCCGGGGCCGGGTGTCGAATGGTACGACGTCGACTACCCCGAGGTCGCCGCGCTTCGCACCCAGCTCTACCCCACCGCCGAGCACTACCACGTCGTCGCCGCCTCAGTCACCGATCCGAGTTGGCTGGCCGACATCCCCGCCGACCGGCCAGCACTGATGCTCGGCGAAGGACTGACCATGTATCTGACCGAACAAGACGGCACCGCTCTGCTGAGCAGGGTAGTGGCCCATTTCGGTTCGGGTGAGCTGCAGTTCGACGCGTTCAACTCGCTCGGGATCAAATCGCAGGTGCTCAACACCGTGGTGCGGCGCTCGGGATCCACCCTGCGCTGGGCGATCAACGGACCCGACGACATCGTCGCGGCAGTGCCCGGTGTGCGGCCGGTGGCCTGGCAGCGGTGGTTCGAGTCGGACACGTTCGCGAAGTTGCCGAGCTCCGCCAGGCTGATGGGCAAGGTCATGGCGCTGGTTTCCTCAGTGGCCAACATGTCCCAATACCACCGCTACGCGTTCGGAACGACGTGAGCTCACCGCCGCGGGAATCTTGCGCGCCACACGGTGTTGAACCTGCTATCCACACGTGAGGAGCTGTCACCATGACCAGTCGGCCTGTCCTGGAACCCACCACTGAACATCCGATCACGATCAACCCGACCCAGGCGCGCGTTGTCGTTCGGGTCAACGGCGAGATCGTCGCCGACACCCACGCCGCACTGGCGCTGCAAGAGTCCACTTACCCTGCAGTGCAATACATTCCGCTGAACGATGTCGTACAAGATCTGCTAACCCGCACCGACACCAGCACTTATTGCCCATACAAAGGTGAAGCTGCCTACTACAGTGTGACCACGGCCGCGGGCGCCACCGTCGACGACGTCATCTGGACCTACGAACAGCCCTACCCCGCGGTTGCGGCAATCGCCGGGCACGTCGCCTTCTACCCCGACAAAGCGGAGATCACCGTCGAGGCATGTTAAGTACCCGCCGGGCCGAACACCTGCGCAGCGAGTTGGGTGTCACCGTATTCGCGCAACGACACGATGAGCCCGTCGCGGGTCTCGAAGATGAAGACCGCGGGGCTCTCGTAGCGGACACCGTCGTCGGTTTCGCCGTCGGTGAGTGCCTCGATCACTACGCTTTCGCCGTCGTTGAAGCATTGGATGAAGTCGAGATTCATCTCGACGGGGCGCTGGCGACGGTCGACCACTTGGCGAAGCGTTGCCTTATCAACTGATTCACGGCTCTGCAGGCTCCAGTAGGTGAAGTCGTCGCTCAACAGCCCGAAGCATTCGTCGATGTCCCCGCCGTGGGACAGGCACTGCAAAAACATCCACGCCAGTTCGGATTGCGGATCGTCGAACGGCGTTGTCACCTCGCCATCCTGACGCGGAAGACCGTTACCGGTCAATCACGGTCGGGCGGCGAATCTATGATCGGACGGGTGGTGAGTAGGGCTCGCACAGTGAAGTTCGCGGGCGTCGTCAGCCCCGGGCTCACCCTTCTCCCGCTCCGCCGGGGTCCCGGTGATCCCAGCTTTCAGATCGGCGATGACGGCGCCATCTGGCGGGCCAGCCTGTTGCACAGTGGAGCTGTCACGGCCCGGATCAGCCGCGCCGCACTCGATGCGGTCGAATGCACGGCATGGGGAAGCGGCGCGGAGGAATTCCTCGACGCGCTCCCGGCCGCGCTCGGTGCGCAAGACGACGCATCGGACTTCGTTCCGGCCGATCCGATCGTCGCGGCCGCCCACCGCCGAGTGCCGCATCTGCGGCTGGGACGTACCGGCCGGGTGTTGGAAGCCCTCATCCCGGCGGTCATCGAGCAGCGGGTACCCGGCGCCGACGCATTCCGAGCCTGGCGTTTGCTGGTGACCAAATTCGGCACGCCGGCGCCGGGACCTGCGCCGGCGCGGATGCGGGTGCCGCCATCGGCCGATGTGTGGCGGCACATCCCGTCGTGGGAATTCCACCGCGCCAACGTCGATCCGGGACGAGCGCGCACGATCGTGAGCTGCGCACGGCGGGCGTCGTCGTTGGAACGGCTGGCGTCATGGCCGCCCGCAGAGGCCCTAGAGGCGCTGACCTCGCTGCCCGGCGTCGGAGTGTGGACAGCCGCCGAGACGGCGCAACGTGCCTTCGGAGATGCCGACGCCCTTTCGGTGGGCGACTACCACATCCCCAAGATGATCGGCTGGACGCTGCTGGGACATCCGATCGTCGACGCCGACATGGTCGAGCTGCTTGAGCCGATGCGGCCACACCGGCACCGGGTGGTCCGGTTGCTGGAAGCCAGCGGACTGGCTTACGAGCCGCGGCGCGGCGCGCGACTACCCATACAAGACATCCGCGCGCTGTGACCCGTCTTGCGGTTACCACTCGCGGCCATCGGGTATCAGATCAGCCATGACTCAGTTCACGATCCCCGGCATGACCGAAAAGCAGGCAATTAAAGTCGCTGGGCTGTTACAGAAGCAGCTGAGCACTTACAACGATCTGCACCTGACGCTCAAGCACGTCCACTGGAACGTTGTTGGCCCCAACTTCATCGGGGTGCACGAGATGATCGACCCGCAAGTGGAACTGGTACGTGGCTACGCCGACGAAGTGGCCGAGCGCATCGCGACTCTTGGCGGGTCGCCGCAAGGCACCCCGGGCGCAATCCTCAAGGACCGCACCTGGGACGACTACTCCGTTGGCCGCGACACCGTGCAGGCGCATTTGGCCGCGCTTGACCTGGTCTACAACGGTGTTATCGAAGACACCCGGACCGCCATCAACGAAACCGAAGAACTGGATCCGGTCACCCAGGACATCCTGATCGGCCAGGCCGCCGAGCTGGAAAAGTTCCAGTGGTTCGTGCGGGCTCACTTGGAGAATGCCGGCGGCAAGCTGGCTCACGAGGGCTCATCGACCGAGCGGACCGCGGCCAAGACCGCGCGGCGTAAGGGCTGACGAACCAGTCGAAGGAATAATCGGACCGCGGTCCGGTTATAGCGGGTATCAATGCTTGAGGAGGCACAGATGCCCGCTATTACTGCAGACACGTTGACGCTGGCGCGGGTTTCGGCGGCCGGGCCCACCGACACCGAACGCCCGGTGCGCTCGATCACCACCGGCCCGCGCGGCTACGAGGGCGAAGGGTTTCCGGTTGTGCGCGCGTTCTACGGCGTCAGCACCGCCGCGCTGGACCCCTTCGTGCACATGGACCAGATCGGCGAGGTCGAGTACCAGCCCGGCGAACCCAGAGGGACCGACTGGCATCCGCACCGCGGGTTCGAAACGGTCACCTACATGATCGACGGGCGGTTCGCTCACCAGGACTCGCATGGCGGCGGTGGGCTGATCACCGACGGCGCCACCCAGTGGATGACCGCAGGCGCGGGCATCCTGCACATCGAAACGCCGCCGGCTGACCTCGTCGAAAGCGGCGGCGTGTTCCACGGCATCCAGCTATGGGTGAATCTGCCGAAGAACGACAAGTTCGCCGCACCTCGGTATCAGGCCATCGCGGGCGCCGACGTGGCCTTGCTGTCTTCCGAAGACGGCGGCGCGCTAATCCGCGTGATCGCAGGGGATATCGACGGTCACCGCGGGCCCGGCGTCACGCACACACCGATCACGATGGCGCATGCCACCGTGGAACCTGGTGCGCGACTGAACATTCCGTGGCACCGTGACCACAACGCATTGGTCTACATACTTTCCGGGCAAGGGTTTGTTGGTCCGATCGGACACTCGATCGAGCAGGGCCAGTTAGCAGTTCTCGGTCCCGGCGACCGGATCACCGTCGCCGCCGCGCCCGCGCAGGAGTCACGCAGACCCGCATTGGAGGTGTTGGTCCTGGGCGGCCGGCCCATCCGGGAGCCGGTCTTCCATTACGGTCCGTTCGTGATGAACACCAAGGCGGAGTTGATCCAAGCACTCGAGGACTTCCGAGCCGGAACGTTCGGCAGCATCCCGCCCGACGGGTTGATGCCGCACACCGCGCAGCCATCGTCCAGCTAACAATCAGCTTCGGCTAACCGGGCCGGTCAGAAATGTGATCTGTGGCACAATTTATGTGTGGTGCAGCCGGCGAGCCGGGGACCGGGTCGCCCCCCTGCAGCGAAGGCGGCCGAGACGCGTAAGCGCATTTTGTGTGCTGCTCGTGAAGTCTTCAGCGAACGCGGTTATGACGCTGCCACCTTCCAGGCGATCGCCGTCCGCGCCGACCTGACTCGGCCGGCAATCAACCACTACTTCTCCGACAAGCTCGCGCTCTACCGCGAAGTGGCTAAGGAAACTAACGACGTGGTCGTGGCGGCCAGCATCCAGCGCGCGCGGCGCGAGAGCACGTTGGTAGATCGGGTCTCCGCGTTCATCAACGCCGCGACCCAGGCCGACATCGAAAACCGAACAGCGGCAGCATTTCTGATCACCGTCGCGTTGGAATCGCAGCGGCACCCCGATCTGAGCCATGAGGAGGCCGACTCGGTTCGCGCCACCCGGGAGTTCCTGGTGTGGGCCATCGATGACGCGATCAAGCGTGGCGAGCTGGCCGCGGATACCGACACCGCTGCACTCACCGAGACGTTGATCGCGGTCCTGCTGGGAATCGGTTTCTACGCCGGTTTCGTCGCCAAGCACGAATTCGAAGCGGTCACTCGTCGGGTGCGCCAGTTATTGGCCGACAGCCTCGCCCGGCGCCCGAATGAAGACAGTGATGTAGCGCACAGAACCATATAGCTTGCCTAACTTATTAGGTAGCATGGTTTCCGCTATGACTGATTTGTACGACGTGAGCTCGGCGCGTACCGAAGGCGACAGCTGGGACATCACCGAAAGCGTCGGCGCCACCGCATTGAGTGTCGCTGCGGCGCGCGCAGTGGAGACGGCATCAGCTGACCCGCTGATCCGCGACGAGTTCGCCTACTTGCTGGTGTCGTCGGCCGGGCAGCCGTGGGCGCGGTTGGCCAGCCCGAGCCTGGAGTGGCTGGACGACGACGAGCACGGACGACGAGCCCACCGGTTGGCCTGCGACTATCAAGCGGTCCGCACGCACTTCTTCGACAACTACCTCGCCGACGCCGTCGCTGCTGGTGGAATCAGGCAGGTCGTGATCCTGGCCGCGGGGCTGGACTCGCGGGCCTATCGTCTGGATTGGCCGGCCGGTACCACGGTGTACGAGATCGACCAGCCACAGGTGGTGGAGTACAAGACGGCCACTTTGACGTCGGCGGATGCCGCCCCCAAGGCCACCCGGCGCACCGTGCCGGTGGATCTGCGCGACGACTGGCCGGCCGCGCTATCCGCGGCGGGTTTCGATCGAAGTCAACCGACCGCATGGCTTGCAGAGGGACTGCTGCCCTACCTGCCGGCCGAAGCTCAGGACCGGCTGTTCGAGATGCTGACAGAACTGAGCGCACCCGGCAGCCAAGTGGCCGTGGAGGCGTTCAGCCTTGGTTCGGCCGATCCCGAGCGGCGCCGGGCGGCGCGACGGGTCCGCTTCGAGCGGATGCGCGAACGCCTCGGTCTCGACATCAACGTCGAGACGCTGACCTACCAGGAAAGCGACCGAGCGGATGCCGCCGAATGGCTGACTGCGCACGGGTGGCAGGTGCGCGCCGTAAGCAACATCGACGAAATGGCCCGGCTCGGTCGGCCGATACCGGCGGACCTGGCTGAAGAGACCTTCACCACCAGGCTGCTGCGCGCCCAGCTGGCCGCAGCAGATTGATCACCTGACGCATTTGCAGGAGGCGGGAAGACGATGAGCACGTTGCGCACCCACGACGACACCTGGGACATTGCCACCAGCGTCGGCACCACGGCGGTGATGGTGGCCGCCGCGCGGGCCGCCGAAACCGATGAGCCTGATCCACTGATCCGCGACCCCTACGCCAAGCTGTTGGTCAGCGAGGCCGGCACCGGTGTGTGGGAAAACATGCTCGACGGCTCCCTCCTGGACAAGGTGGAGGCGATCGATCCGGAGGCGGCCGCGGTTTTCCAGCACATGCGCAGCTACCAGGCCGTGCGGACGCACTTCTTCGACGCCCACTTCGCCGGGGCGGTCGCGGCCGGCATCCGCCAGGTGGTGATTTTGGCGTCCGGACTGGACTCGCGGGCCTACCGGCTGGACTGGCCGGCCGGCACCACGGTGTACGAAATCGACCAGCCCAAGGTGCTGGCCTACAAGTCGGCCACGCTGGCGGCCAACGGCGCGACACCGTCGGCCGACCGACACGAGGTGCCAATCGACCTGCGCCAGGACTGGCCGGCCGCGCTGATCGAAGCGGGGTTCGACCCGGCAGCACCGACGGCCTGGCTGGCCGAAGGTCTGCTGATGTATCTGCCCGCCGACGCCCAGGACCGGCTGTTCGCGCAGATCACCGAGTTGAGCGCGCCGGGCAGCCGGATTGCGGCGGAAACCGCCGCCAACCACGCCGACGAGCGGCGGCAAGAGATGCGCGACCGGCTTCAGCGTGTCGCCGATGAGCTCGGCATT
This sequence comes from Mycobacterium sp., assembly GCF_049673265.1. Taxonomy (GTDB): domain Bacteria; phylum Actinomycetota; class Actinomycetes; order Mycobacteriales; family Mycobacteriaceae; genus Mycobacterium. The sequence continues at coordinate 9,881 of NZ_JBATXN010000403.1, forward strand.
GAGCGGACCGTCGATATTCAGGACCTGATCTACCACGACGAAGACCGCGCGGTCGTCGTCGACTGGCTTAACAACCACGGCTGGCGCGCGACCGCGCAGTCCTCCGACGACGAGATGCGGCGGCTGGACCGTTGGGTGGACGGCGTGCCGATGGGCGACGACCGGGACGCATTCGCACAATTCGTCACCGCGGAACGGACACGCCCGGTGACGATGCGGCCCGGGACGGGCCGCTGAGGAGGCGGGCAATCAGCATGAGCACAGGGTCAGCTAGCAGCCGGTCAGACGACGACACCTGGGACATCGCGACCAGCGTCGGTGCGACCGCGGTCATGGTTGCTTCGGCCCGCGCCGTCGAGACGGCCAGCGAGCAGCCGCTGATCCGCGACGAGTTCGCGCAAATTCTGATCGACGGGCCGGAACTGGCGGAGCTCACAGCGAAGATGGCCACGACGTATGCGGCCAATCCCGAGCAGGCCGCTATCCGTGCGCACATGGTGAACTATCAAGCCGCTCGCACCCATTACTTCGACGCGTACTTCACCGCAGCGGCAGCAGCCGGCATCCGTCAGCATGTGATCCTGGCGTCCGGGCTCGACTCGCGGGCCTACCGGCTGGACTGGCCGGCGGGCACCGTGGTGTACGAGATCGACCAGCCGAAAGTGCTGGAGTACAAAGCCGCGACGCTGGCGTCTCACGGCGCGACGCCGTCCGCCGACCGCCGCGAGGTGCCGGCCGATCTTCGGTTCGATTGGCCGAAAACGTTGCGCGACAACGGGTTCAACTCGACGCAGCCGACGGCGTGGTTGGCCGAAGGCCTGTTGATGTTCTTGCCGGGTGAGGCCGAGGACCGATTGTTCGCCGACATCGACGCGCTGAGCGCAACGGGCAGCCGAGTCTGCATCGAGGATTTTACGGTGGACGACGCTGCCCGCGAGGCCTTCGAAAAACGTCGGCTCAGGGCCGAAGAACTTCGCCGCCGCCTCGGCGACGAGAACGTGTTCGATCCTGGCGACCTGTGGTACACGGAAGACGAGCGCCGGGATCCGGCGGCATGGTTTGACACCCACTCCTGGCGGGTCGAGTCGATGACCGGTCGCGACTACCTCACTCGGGTTGGTCGGCCGCTGCCGGAGGATCCGAGCGTTGCCGCGACCTTCCGGGCCGTTTGGATCTCTGCCGAAAAGCCATAGCCGTCATAGGCAGCCTGTTCCCCAACCGGGTGGTTGATTAGGATTGGATTCCCCCGGTCGAGGAAGGGATCCCCGTGACCATCAAGACCACCGAAACCACCACAAACGGCGCGCCTGCATCCGACATCCCAAAAATTGTCGCTCGACTCCGGCAGACATTTGCCACCGGCAAAACCCGCAGCGTGCAGTGGCGACAAGCCCAGCTCCACGCGCTGGAGAAGATGATGGTGGAGAACGAGCCGGCGATCGCCGAGGCGCTGGCAGAGGATCTGGACCGCAGCCCGTTCGAGGCGTGGCTGGCTGACTCTGCGGGCACCGCCAACGAGGCCCGGTATGCCGCCAAACACGTCAAGAAATGGATGCGCCGCAAATACCGTTTGCTCGAGCGCGCGCAGTTGCCCGGCCGGGGCTGGATCCAGTACGAGC
>NZ_JBATXN010000404.1:0-3129 GCF_049673265.1 Mycobacterium sp.
GGTGGGCGGTGAATCAGCGCGCAGCCGTGTGTGTTTCACCATGGACGAGGTTCGCGAGACGGTCGCCGAACTTGGGCTTCCGGTCGTGGTTCGGCCGTCGTTCACGATGGGCGGTCTGGGCTCGGGCATGGCGCACAGCGCCGAGGAGGTCGACCGGATGGCCGGCGCGGGTTTGGCCGCCTCGCCGAGCGCCAACGTGCTGATCGAGGAATCGATCTACGGCTGGAAGGAGTTCGAGCTCGAGCTGCTGCGCGACGGCAAAGACAACGTCGTCGTGGTGTGCTCGATAGAAAACGTCGACCCGATGGGGGTGCACACGGGCGACTCGGTGACCGTGGCGCCGGCGATGACGCTGACCGATCGGGAATACCAGCGGATGCGGGACCTGGGCATCGCGATTCTTCGCGAGGTCGGCGTCGACACCGGCGGCTGCAACATCCAGTTCGCCGTCGACCCGAGCGATGGCCGCCTGGTCGTCATCGAAATGAACCCGCGGGTGTCGCGGTCAAGTGCCTTGGCCTCCAAGGCAACCGGCTTCCCGATCGCCAAGATCGCCGCCAAGTTGGCCGTTGGCTACACCCTCGACGAGATCCTCAACGACATCACCAAGGAGACCCCGGCCTGCTTCGAGCCCACCCTGGATTATGTGGTGGTCAAGGCGCCGCGGTTCGCATTCGAAAAATTCCCCGGCGCCGATCCAACGCTGACCACCACGATGAAATCCGTCGGTGAGGCAATGTCGTTGGGCCGCAACTTCGTCGAAGCGCTCGGCAAGGTGATGAGATCGCTGGAGACCAGTCGCGCCGGGTTCTGGACAGGTCCGGACCCGGCAATCGACGCCGGCACGGTGCTGGAGCGGCTGCGCACACCGACCGAGGGCCGGCTCTACGACATCGAGCTGGCCGTGCGACTGGGCGCTTCGGTGGAACAGGTTGCCGAGGCATCCGGCGTCGACCCGTGGTTCGTCGCGCAGATCGCCGAGCTCGTGGAATTACGCCGTGAGGTGGTCGACGCCGCGGTGCTCGACGCGGATCTGCTGCGCCGGAGTAAGCACGCCGGATTGTCGGACCGTCAGATCGCGGCGCTGCGACCGGAATTCGCCGGCGAGGACGGCGTGCGCTCGTTGCGGGGGCGGCTCGGCATCCACCCGGTGTACAAGACCGTGGACACCTGCGCCGCGGAGTTCGAGGCCAAGACGCCCTATCACTACAGCAGTTACGAGCTCGACCCGTCCGCCGAGACTGAGGTGGCGCCGCAAACCGAGCGGCCCAAGGTGCTGATCCTGGGGTCGGGGCCAAACCGGATCGGCCAGGGCATCGAATTCGACTACAGCTGCGTGCATGCCGCAACGACGTTGTCGCAGGCCGGCTTTGAGACGGTGATGATCAACTGCAACCCGGAAACGGTGTCCACCGACTACGACACCGCCGACCGGCTGTACTTCGAGCCGTTGACCTTCGAGGACGTCCTGGAGGTGTTCTACGCCGAATCGCAGTCCGCGGCCGGTGGACCGGGGGTGGTCGGAGTCATCGTGCAACTCGGCGGCCAGACGCCGCTCGGGCTGGCGCAGCGGCTCGCCGACGCCGGAGTTCCGATCGTCGGCACGCCACCGGAGGCCATCGATCTGGCCGAGGACCGCGGCGCGTTCGGCGACCTGCTATCGGGTGCCGGACTGCCGGCCCCGCGCTACGGCATGGCCACGACGTTTGCCCAGGCCCGCCGCATCGCCGCCGAGATCGGCTATCCGGTGCTGGTGCGGCCGTCGTACGTATTGGGCGGTCGGGGCATGGAAATCGTCTACGACGACGACACCCTGCAGGGCTACATCGCCCGCGCCACCGAACTCTCACCCGAACACCCGGTGCTGGTCGACCGTTTTCTCGAGGACGCGATCGAGATCGATGTCGACGCGCTCTGCGACGGCCAGGAGGTGTACATCGGCGGGATCATGGAGCACATCGAAGAGGCCGGCATCCACTCCGGCGACTCGGCGTGTGCGCTGCCGCCGGTAACCCTGGGCCGCAGCGACATCGAGAAGGTGCGCCGCGCAACCGAGGCGATCGCGCACGGCATCGGAGTAATCGGCTTGCTCAACGTGCAGTACGCGTTGAAGGACGACGTGCTCTACGTGCTGGAGGCCAACCCGCGCGCCAGCCGTACCGTGCCGTTCGTCTCGAAGGCCACAGCGATACCCCTGGCCAAAGCCTGTGCACGTATCATGTTGGGCGCCACGATCCCTCAGCTGCGTGACGAGGGAATGCTAGCGGCATCCGGTGACGGTGCCCACGCGGCTCAGAACGCGCCGATCGCGGTCAAAGAGGCCGTGTTGCCGTTCCACCGCTTCCGCCGGGCGGACGGGGCCGCGATCGATTCACTGCTTGGCCCGGAGATGAAATCCACCGGCGAGGTGATGGGAATCGACCGCGACTTCGGCAGCGCCTTCGCCAAGAGCCAGACCGCGGCCTACGGGTCGCTGCCGGCCGAAGGCACCATATTCGTGTCGGTCGCCAACCGGGACAAGCGATCACTGGTGTTTCCGGTCAAACGGTTGGCCGACTTGGGTTTTCGGGTGCTGGCCACCGAGGGCACCGCGGAGATGCTGCGCCGCAACGGGATTCCGTGCGACGAGGTGCGCAAGCACTTCGAGCCGGCGCAGCCGGGCCGGCCCGCGATATCTGCTGTCGACGCCATCCGCGCCGGCGAGGTCGACATGGTGATCAACACCCCCTACGGCAACTCGGGGCCGCGGATCGACGGCTACGAGATCCGTTCGGCCGCAGTGGAAATGAACATCCCCTGCGTGACGACGGTGCAAGGTGCCTCTGCGGCGATTCAGGGCATCGAAGCCGGGATCCGCGGCGTGATCGGTGTTCGTTCGCTGCAGGAACTGCACAGCTCGCTGAACAACGGCGGACACTGACGATGTCGGGGTTCGGCGTCCGCCTGGCCGAGGCGGTATCGCGTCGAGGCCCGCTATGCCTGGGCATCGACCCGCATCCCGAACTGCTGCAGGCCTGGAACCTACCCGTCAGCCCCGACGGCCTTGCGGCGTTCTGCGATACCTGTGTCGGCGCGTACCGCGAATTCGCGGTCGTCAAACCGCAAGTCGCGTTCTTCGAAGCCTATGGC
>NZ_JBATXN010000405.1:0-5297 GCF_049673265.1 Mycobacterium sp.
AACCCCCCGCCGCCGCCTCCACCACCGCCGGGGCCGTAGCACCAGGTGCCTGTGGCGGACGATGCCGATTGTGCGCACACTGGGGTGGTATCGGTGTGAGTTGCCAGGAGGCCGCAATGGACGACAACGGTCGGTTCGGGTTCGATCCCGAGGACTTTGATCGGGTGTTTCGCGACGCCAGCGAGGGCCTGCGTGAGGCGCTCGACGGAGTCAGCCGGTTTTTCACCCTGCCCGGCGAGCGGGCCGGGTTGTCTGGACTTCTCGACGACCTGGCCCGGCGCATGCGGACCAGGCCGGAAACCACCGGCGAAGCCGGTGACGGTGTCTGGGTGATTTACACCATGAGCAGCGACGGCGGCGCGCGGGTCGAAGAGGTCTACGCCACCGAACTCGAGGCGCTACGGGCCAACCAAAGCAACACCGACGCGACCCGCAAGGTCCGATTCCTGCCATACGGCATCGCCGTCAGCGTCCTGGACGATTCAGACGATTCAAGCGAAACGCCCTAACCGCCTGCAGTGGTGACTGGAGCGATTGGAATATAAGGACGTGCTCGGGGGTACAGGGCAACAATGTTGACCATGTGCCCACGTCAGATCACCCACTTCCTTGCCGCTGCGCTGGTAATCGTCGGGGGATTACTAACCATTCCCATCCCCGTCGCATCTGCGGAGCCCTGCCCGGACGTCGAGGTGGTCTTCGCCCGCGGCACCAGCGAGGCTCCCGGGGTCGGCGGGATCGGACAGCCATTCGTCGACTCGCTGCGTTCGGCGGTCGGTGACAAGTCGCTTGACGTGTATCCGGTCAACTACGAAGCCAGCAGCGATTTTTCCGACCGACTTCAGTTCGCCCAAAGCGTCGTCGACGGGATCAAAGACGCGGGTAGTCATATCGAGGCCACTTCCGCGAACTGCCCCAACACTCGGATCGTGCTCGGCGGGTACTCCCAGGGCGCGGCCGTGGCGGGCTTCGTCACCTCGGCTTCTATACCGGCGGGCGTACCGGCCGACTACGTCCAGTTCTTGCCTAAGCCGATGCCGCCATCGGTGGCCAATCACGTCGCCGCTGTGGTCCTGTTCGGAAAACCGTCAAATCAGTGGCTGCAAAACTACGGCGCACCGACGATCACCATCGGACCGCTGTATGCGCCTAAGACCGCTGACTTGTGCGCTCCCGGAGACACCATCTGCAATGGCGATGCCGGTGGGGCGCCGAGCTTCGCGCACGCCGAATACCCGGTGAACGGCATGACAGCCCAGGGCGCCGACTTCGCCGCGAGTCATCTATAGCTTCAGCCCGCCGGTGATCACCGCAACCTGATTGTCGAAACGCACGCGGTGAGACTCACCACGTGACCGGCAGCTCTTTCATGCCGTAGATGTCGGAGTCCTTAAATCGCAACGCATCCGGCGGTACAGCCAACCGCAGTCCGGGTAGCCGTCGCGCCAGCGTCGCGAACGCGACCTGCATCTCGACTCGAGCCAGGTTGGCGCCGATGCACTGGTGTACACCGTAGCCGAAACCGACGTGCCCGCGGGTGTTCCGGTCGATGTCGAAAGTCTCTGGGTTGTCGACGAATTCGCTGTCCCAATTTCCCGCTGGCAGGTTCATCAAGACCCTGTCTCCAGCCCGGATCAACTGGCCACCGATCGTCAAGTCCTCGGTCGCGATCCGGTCCACTTGGGCGTGCACGATAGTGAGATAGCGCATCAGCTCTTCGATGGCATTGGCGATCACGGCCGGATCGTTGGTTTGGCCGAGCCGTTCGAATACATCCCGATGCTGCAGCAGCGCAACAGTTCCCAATGCAATCATGTTGGCAGTGGTCTCGTGTCCGGCCTGCATCATGATCACACCGGTCATCGCCGCAGTCTCACGACTGAGTTGCCCGGTCGCGACGTAGTCGGTCACCAGACGGCTGATCAAGTCGTCGCCGGGTTCGCGCTCCTTACGCTGCACCAACTCCTGGATGTAGACAAACATCGTCGCGAAGGCGTGCGCCTTTTGCTCTTCGGACGTCGACGTGTCCAATCCGATCGTGGTATTGCGCTGGAAGAGGCCGAGGTCTTCGGGCGGCACGCCCAGCAGCAGCGCGATCACCAAAGACGGTACAGGCAAAGCGAAGTCGCGCACGATGTCGGCCGGGGGCCCCTTGTCGATCATCCTGCCGAGGTATTCGTCGACCATTTCCTGAATCTGCGGACGCATCGCTTCGGTACGCCGGAAGGTGAATTGACTGGTCATCATCCGCCGCAACCGGTGATGCTCGGGATCGTCGATGCGGGCGAAGATCACCGGCGTGCCCTCGTCGCTCGATGGTTTGATCGCCGAGGAGATGGTATCCGCCGACAGCCTCGGGTCGACGAGCGCGGCCCTGATGTCCTGGTAGCGGCTCACCACCCAGGTCGGCCGGCCTAGCCACATCGCTCGGCGCAGGCCGGGCTCGTCCCGCCACCTCGCGAATTCCGGCGGGGGCGCGAGGGGGCAGTGTGCCGCCCTGGGTGCCGGAATGACCGGAAGCCCGGTCTCGGAGCGGGAATCGGAAGTCGTTGCCGTCATTGGCGTTTCCTCATAAATGTCAGACGACTGTCAATTATCCGAGCGTAGAACCCGGCCGGTTGGCAGTCAACTGTCAGTTACTCTGTCGCTATGACCGCGGTTTCCGATCGACCGTTACGAGCGGACGCGGCGCGCAACGCCTCGAAAATTCTGCGGGCCGCGCGAGACGTCTACGACGAACTGGGCCCCGAGGCGCCTATCGAGGCGATCGCCCGTCGCGCAGGAGTCGGGGAACGAACGCTCTATCGCCGGTTTCCGACCAAGGCCGACCTGATCCGGGCCGCGCTGGATCAATCCATCGCCGAGGACCTCAACCCGACGATCGAGGCCGTTCGGCGCGCCGACGATCCGTTGGGGGGCCTCGCTCAACTGATTGACGCGGCGATATCGCTGGGTGCTCGCGAACACAACCTGCTGACCGCGGCGCGCCGAGCCGGATCGCTGACCCCGGATATCTCGACGTCGCTGTATGAAGCGCTCAGTGAGCTTGCCCGTCGAGGCCAGGAGACCGGCGCAGTCCGCGCCGACCTCGTCGCCGATGATCTGCCGCGTCTGATCGCGATGCTGCACAGCGTGCTATGGACGATGGATTCGGACACTGACGGCTGGCGTCGCTACGTCGCATTGATGCTCGACGCGATCTCGACGCACCCACGACAGCCGCTGCCCGACGCCGCCGCTTTGCGATTTGCACCGATGTCGAGTAGCTGGCCGATGTAAGACCCCCCGGAAACGAGCCGTCAGAGGCGGGTAGTTACTATTTCGTGACAATTCCGCGATTTGCTCGTAAGGTGCTCTCGTGGCGCGACATCGATTAGCCAGCAGCCGACGGAGGTCACCAGTGATGGTGGCCTCAGTGGTTGCCCCGGCTGCCGTCTTCTTTGCCGTCGCCGGCAGCGCCGACGCGGTCGCCACCCGCGTGGAGGCAAACAAGGATGTTGGCGACGGTGCGCCCTGCTGCGTAGCGGTGACTGCGGCCGCCCCGGCGTCACCGTCGTGGGCTTTGTCTGACGTGAGCCCCGGGCCCGACGAGACCGTGTCGGCATCCAGGGCATCACGATGGCGAGTCGTCAATCAAAATGCTCCACGCGTGCTGCTGGTGGGTGTCGCTCCCGAGCGGGGTCTGCAGGTCAAGACGATTTTGGCCGCGCGCAGTATCAGCGCGGCGTTCCCCGAAGTCAAGAACATCGGCGGTGTTCGGCCGGACTCGAAGCCATGGCATCCGAATGGTTTGGCGTTGGACGTCATGATCCCCAACCCCAGTAGCGCTCAAGGCATCGCGCTCGGAAACGAGATCGTCGCGTTCGCGCTGAAGAACGCGACTCGATTCTCGTTGCAGGATGCCATCTGGCGCGGCACGTACTACACCCCGAGCGGGCCATCAGGATCTGGATACGGGCACTACGACCACGTCCACATCACCACCCACGGCGGCGGATACCCCACCGGCGGGGAAGTCTACGTCCGCTAAGCGGCCACGCTGATTCTGCTGCAGGGCAAGACGCTGCCGGCCCGGTAAGTAGCTGTTCAATCACCGGCGCATTTGTCCGCGCCTGGACCGAACCATCTAGTGGCGACGCTCGTAATACCGATTGAGGCGTCTTCGGGCCCGGGTGCGCACCACTGATGGTGGGCGCCGAGGAAAGCCGCGCCGTCCACGCGCCGAGGGGCACACGTGGACGGCGCGGCATTTCAACGGCGGCGACGCTGCCAGAAAGCAACACGCTCCGAAAAGGATGAGTAACGTGACGACGACAACTCGTGGTGCTGCGCTGGCGGTGATCCGATGACCTGGTATGTGCTGTTGATCGGCGTGGTCGTCGTGGAGCGCATGGCCGAGCTCGTGGTGACCAACCGCAATCGCGCCTGGAGCAAGGCGCACGGCGGCGTCGAGTTCGGCGCCGGACACTATCCGGCCATGGTGACCCTGCACACCGCCCTGCTGGCGGGATGCCTGATCGAGCCGATCGCGTTTCACCGACCCTTCGTCCCGGTGCTGGGCTGGCCGATGCTCGCGATAGCCGTTGCGGCACAAGCATTGCGCTGGTGGTGCATCAGCACCCTGAAACATCAGTGGAATGCCCGGGTGATCGTGATACCGGGCGCAGCGCGTGTCACCGGTGGTCCGTATCGCTTTCTGCCTCATCCGAATTACGTTGCGGTGATAGCCGAAGGCTTTGCGCTGCCGCTGATACACACCGCGTGGATTACGGCGCTGGTGTTCTCACTTCTCAACGCCGTCTTGCTAAGGACCCGGATCCACGTTGAAAACAACGCACTGGCAAGCTTGAGGTGATCGATCTTCTGGTCGTCGGCGGGTAGCCCGCCGGATTGAAAAGGGCTGCTGCGACTCGTGACTCAGTCGTGACAATGCGGGCCCAAACGTCTCTATTTGGCAACAGCGCGGTGCGCCGCGGGTTGTGTTCCACATGGGTCTAGTAGAAATAGCGTCGGTGTCTAAGAACGACTTAGGTACGGCTATGCGGTTCTGCTACAACCTCTCGCTGGCGGACATAGCCGAGCGTGAATAAAGGAGTGGACGTCGATGACGGCTTTCGATCGAGCCAAGGTCAAAGTAGTTGCCGGCGCCGGATTGTTCGGGGCCGCTTTAGCGTTGAGTCCCGACGCGGCAGCCACCCCGTTTATGACGGGCGGCTACGCCTGCGTCCAGGGCCAGTCAGGCGGAGCTGGCGCGCCGGCGGCGGGCGGACCAGCGGCAGCCGCGGGTGGAGCGGGAG
>NZ_JBATXN010000406.1:0-3077 GCF_049673265.1 Mycobacterium sp.
AAGACCTACTTGTCCAACGACGTACTGAATGCCTGGCTCATGTCGGTAGTGCTGTGGGGTGTGTTGATCGCGGTGTTCGGCCCTGCGGCAATCCCATTCGTGATCATCCAGGCGATCTTCGGCTTCAGCTTGCTGGAGGCCGTCAACTACCTGGAGCACTACGGGCTCATGCGGCAAAAAAACGCCAACGGCCGCTATGAGCGCTGCACCCCCGAGCACAGCTGGAACTCCGACCACATCGTCACCAACCTGTTCCTGTACCACCTGCAGCGGCACAGCGACCACCACGCCAACCCGACCCGGCGCTACCAGACGCTGCGCAGCATGGACGGGGCACCGAATCTGCCCAGCGGCTACGCGGCGCTGATCGGGCTGACCTACTTCCCGCCGCTGTGGCGCAAGTTGATGGACCACCGGGTGCTGGCGCATTACGGCGGCGACATCACCCGGGTCAACGTCCAACCGCGCCGCCGGGAGAGGATCCTGGCCCGCTACGGGACGGCGGCATGATGACCGTCTACCGCTGTCCCGGCTGCGGTTACGTCTACGACGAAACCAAAGGCGCTGCACGAGAAGGATTTCCAGCCGGAACGCGCTGGGAGCAGATTCCCGCACACTGGAGCTGCCCGGACTGCGCGGTACGCGAAAAGATCGACTTCGAGATGGAGGTAATCAAATGAGTTGCGATGAGCGCTTGCGCGAAGAGCGTCAGACCCCGTTCAAACTGTTCATCTGTGTGCAGTGCGGCTTTGAGTACGACGAAGCCAAGGGCTGGCCGGAGGACGGAATCGCGCCCGGCACCCGCTGGGATGACATCCCCGAAGATTGGAGTTGCCCGGATTGCGGCGCAGCCAAATCCGACTTCGAGATGGTGGAAGTCGCGCGCTCTTGAGCACTAATCTCGCGCATGTGAAGCAAAGGATCCCGTACGCCGAGGCGTCACGGGCCCTGCTGCGTGATTCGGTGCTCGACGCGATGCGCGAGTTGCTGCTCAGCCGGGACTGGTCGGCGATCACGCTGGCCGACGTGGCCCGCGCGGCAGGCATCAGCCGGCAGACCATCTACAACGAGTTCGGGTCGCGGCAAGGCCTTGCTCAGGGCTATGCGCTGCGGCTGGCCGATCGACTGGTGGACGCCGTCGAAGACGCCATTTACTCCAACGTCGGCGACGTCTACGCCGCGTTCCTGCAGGGATTTCGGTCCTTCTTCTCCGAATCGGCGGCCGACCCGCTGGTGATCTCTCTGCTGACCGGGGTGGCTAAACCCGATCTGCTGCAAATCATCACCACCGATAGCGGGCCGATCATCACGCACTGCTCTGCTCGGCTGACGTCGTCGTTCCAGCACAGCTGGATGAAAGCCAGCGACGAGGACTCCGGCATCCTGGCTCGTGCGATCGTCCGGTTGTGCATCAGCTATGTGTCAATGCCGCCGGAAGCCGACCATGACGTCGCCGCGGATCTGGCGCGGCTGATGACACCGGTCGCCGAACGCTACGGTGTGCTGAAGGATCCCGACTGACCCCGCATCAGGGCATCGCCGCGTCGGGACTAATGTATATGCAAGCTAATTAGTTGAAGACGAAGGAATGGGCCTACACACATGACGACGACCGAAAGTTCGCCCCGCGCCGACGTTCGCAACGGCATCGAATTCAAGGTGGCCGACTTGTCGTTGGCGGACTACGGTCGCCGCGACATCGAGCTGTCCGAACACGAGATGCCGGGCCTGATGTCGCTGCGCCGCGAGTACCACGACGTGCAGCCGCTCAAAGGAGCCCGGGTTTCCGGCTCGCTGCACATGACCGTGCAGACCGCGGTGCTCATCGAAACGCTGGTGTCACTGGGCGCCGAGGTCCGGTGGGCGTCGTGCAACATCTTCTCCACCCAGGACCACGCCGCCGCCGCGGTCGTCGTCGGCCCACACGGCACCCCGGAAGAGCCCAAGGGTGTGCCGGTCTTCGCGTGGAAGGGTGAGACGCTCGAGGAGTACTGGTGGGCCGCCGAGCAGATGCTGACCTGGCCCGACGAACCGGCCAACATGATCCTCGACGACGGCGGTGACGCCACGATGCTGGTGCTGCGCGGCGCGCAGTACGAGAAGGCCGGTGTGGTGCCGCCCGACGACGAGGACGACTCGGCCGAGCACCGGGTCTTCCTGAACCTGCTGCGCGAGCGCTTTGAGACCGACAAAGACAAGTGGACCAAGATCTCCGCCTCGATCAAGGGCGTCACCGAGGAGACCACCACCGGTGTGCTGCGGCTCTACCAATTCGCCGCGGCCGGTGATCTGGCGTTCCCGGCGATCAACGTCAACGACTCGGTCACCAAGAGCAAGTTCGACAACAAGTACGGCTGCCGGCACTCGCTGATCGACGGCATCAACCGCGGCACCGACGTGCTGATCGGCGGCAAGAACGTGCTGGTCTGCGGCTACGGCGACGTCGGTAAGGGCAGCGTGGAGTCGCTGGCCGGTCAGGGCGCGCGGGTGACGGTTACCGAGATCGACCCGATCAATGCGCTGCAGGCGCTCATGGAGGGCCACGACGTCAAGCGGGTGGAGGACGTGATCGGCGAGGCCGACATCGTCATCACGACCACCGGCAACAAGGACATCATCACCCTCGAGCACATGAAGGCGATGAAGGAAAAGGCCATTCTGGGCAACATCGGCCACTTCGACAACGAGATCCAGATGGCCAGGCTGGAGAAGTCCGGCGCCACCAAGACCAACATCCGCCCGCAGGTGGATTTGTGGACCTTCAAAGACACCGGCAAGTCGATCATCGTGCTGTCGGAGGGCCGACTGCTGAACCTGGGCAACGCGACCGGGCACCCGTCGTTCGTGATGAGCAACAGCGTCTCCAACCAGGTCATCGCCCAGATCGAGCTGTGGACCAAGAACGACGAATACGACAACGAGGTCTACCGGCTGCCCAAGCACCTGGACGAGAAGGTGGCTCGGGTGCACGTCGCCGCATTGGGCGGCGAGCTGACCAAGCTGACCAAGGAGCAGGCCGAATACATCGGCGTCGACGTCGACGGCCCCTACAAGCCGGACCACTACCGCTACTGAGT
>NZ_JBATXN010000407.1:0-5166 GCF_049673265.1 Mycobacterium sp.
TCCTGGCCGCCACCGTGTGACAGCGGCACGCAGCCCACGTCGCGACGCAGCAGCAGCGCACCCACACCGGGCGGGCCGCCGAACTTGTGGGCGGCCACACTCATCGCGGACAGCTGGCTGGCACCGAAGACAACCGGCAGCTGGCCGATGGCCTGGACCGCGTCGCTGTGCATGGGCACGTCGAATTCGGCAGCGATGGCGGCGAGTTCGTCGATCGGCATGATCGTGCCGACCTCGTTGTTGGCCCACATCACCGAAACGAGCGCGACGTCGTCGTGCCGCTGCAGCACATCGCGCAGCGCGGCGGCGGACACCGATCCGTCCGTGGCGGTAGGCAAGAAAGTCACCTCGGCGCCTTCGTGGTCAACCAGCCAGTTCACCGAGTCCAGCACGGCGTGGTGTTCCACCGCGGTGGTGACAATGCGCCGGTGCCGCGCCTGCGCGTCGCGGCGTGCCCAATAGATTCCCTTGACGGCGAGATTGTCGCTCTCGGTGCCGCCGGCCGTGAAGATCACCTCGGACGGACGCGCACCCAGCTTGGCCGCGATCAACTCGCGGGACTCTTCCATACGGCGCCGAGCGGCCCGGCCGGTGGTGTGCAGCGAGGAGGCATTGCCCACGGTGCTCAGCGCGCCCGTCATCGCCTCGATGGCAGCGGGGTACATCGGGGAGGTGGCGGCGTGATCCAGGTAGACCATGACCCGCCCAGGATACCGAGGCCCGCCCTACGACGATGCAGGCCGGGACTGGCCTGGGGTGGGGGCACCCCAGCCGCGTAGCGGCGAGGGGGCAAGTAGGGCAATCGGACCCCGTAGAGGTCAGGAGGCCAGCACGGGCCTACGCCGCCCATGACCTGTGTGCGGCGCGGTTGTGGTGCGGATAGCGGCCTGGCAGCGACGGGCCAGCTCACGCCGATCGGCACCCGGCAGCAGCAGTGATTCGACGTAGACCTGCGCCACCGTGCGCCGGGCGACCAGTAAGCGACCAATCGAACGCAGCAGCGTGTCGTCGCCGATGTAGGCCGGAACGGTCGAGATCCTGCCGTCGCGATGGTAGTAGCGCAGCCGCAGCGGCTGGACCGGCCGGCCGGTGTCGACCGCCGCCTGGAACATCGCCGGATAGAACCGCCCACTGGCTAGCCCGCACCAGGTAGTGCCCTCCGGGAACGCCACCACCGTCTGGCCCGCACGCAACCGAGCGGCCACGGTTTCGACGACGGCAGGCAGCTGGCGCAGGCTGGCCCGGTCAATCGGGATGACCTTGATGATGCAGGCCATCATCCGCACGGCGAGATTGGCGGCTACGTCGGCGCGGCCGACAAACGATGCGGGCACCGTCCGCCACCGGGTCGTGGGAAGTACCGCGGCGATCGTCACGATGTCCAGCCAGGACATGTGGTCGCTGACCACCAATACACCGGGCAGATTGCGAATCGGATCGCCCGACACCGTGATCCGGACCCCAAGGCACCACAACAGCAGCCGGCAGTACACCCGTTTGGCCTGCGACCGACCCGGCAGCGGCACCGCCACCAGTAGCAGCGCCGGGGCCAGCAGCAGCCCGAGGCCGAGCCGCAGAGTGACCCGGAGCGCGACAACCAGCCGATGGGATGCTTTCGAGGCGCCGGCCCGCAGACAACCCGTATCGCAGGTTGCCTGCGGCAGCCAGGCGTGTGCGGGGCTGCTCATCAGGCCACCCGGCCCGCGGCCTCGGCGGCCGCCGAAACCGACCGGAGTCGGCGCAGATACCGGATGTCGGCATGGCGCTTGTCCAGCAGCGCGGGGAAATCACCCACGCCGAAGTCGGCGTCGTAAGCCGGTTCACCGCAGATTCGAGCGCCCAGCCGCAGGTAGCCGCGCATCAGCGGCGGGATCGCCGGGCGCGCCGGCGGAGCAATTTCGTCGAGCGGGCGCCCGTCGATGACCACCGGGCGGTACGGCTGCATCAGGTACTCGGGCGGGGCCGCGTGGCGACCCAGCACAAAGTCGCGCACGCCGCGAATCTGGGTCCCGGGTGGTGCGCCATCCCCTTTTATGGGGACCGATACGCAGCCGGTGACATAGTCGTAGCGGTACCGGTCGAGGTAGGCCAGGATGCCAGCCCACATCAAAAGCACGACTGCGCCGTTGCGGTGATCGTTGCGAACCACCGCGCGTCCCATCTCCACCAGCGACGGCCGCAGCGAATCCAGCGCCCGGATGTCGAATTCGGTTGCGGTATAAAGCCCCCCGGCGGCGATCGCGCCGGTCGGCGACAGCATCCGATAGCAGCCCACCAGCTCGCCCGAATTGTCCTCGCGGACCAGCAGGTGATCGCAGTGCTCGTCGAAACGATCGACGTCGAGGCCCGCGACGTCTTGTCCAGTGAGGCTAAAGCCTGGCTCGTTGCCGAATACGTCGTAGCGCAACCGCTGCGCGGATTCGATCAGTGTGGCATCGGTCGACAGCAGCAGCGAATAACGCGGCTCGGTGGACGACGTGGTGCCCGACGTGGGTTTGTCGGCGGCTATGAGGACAGTGTCAATACTCACGCCATCACAGTTAGCGCCGTTGATCAGCTAAGGGGCATCGACGCCGTGACGTGTCCGTGCACGGCAGATGACGATGTCGCGAGCGTTGATCGCGCAACCCGCAGGTCGACGGCATTAACGTTGCCTGGATCACACATTTGGTCCAGACTGCGACGGTGGCTGAGGTCGACGGCGCAACGTTTGACCCCAATGCTTTGCGCGCCAAATACGCGCGGGAACGGCAGCGGCGGCTGCGCGCCGACGGGATATCGCAGTACGTGCAGGTCGCCGGCGCGTTCAGCCGGTTCGCCCACGATCCGTGGGCCGATCCTGGCTTCACCCGCGAGCCGATCAACGACGAGGTCGACGTGGCTGTGGTGGGCGCCGGCTTCGGCGGGCTACTGATCGGGGCCCGTTGTAAGCAACTCGGCGTCGATAATGTCCGGTTGATCGACAAGGCCGCCGATGTCGGCGGGACCTGGTATTGGAACCGCTACCCCGGAATCGCTTGCGACGTCGAGTCTTATGTCTACATGCCGTTGCTCGAGGAACTCGACTACGTCCCGACCGAGAAGTATGCCAAGGGTGCGGAGATTTTCGCCCACTGTCGCCGCATCGCCGAGCATTACGATTTGTATCGTGACGCATGTTTGCAGACTGAGGTGCACGAAATCCGTTGGGAGCCAAGTACTTCCCGCTGGGTGATCGCCACCGACCGCGGCGACGAGATCCGCGCGCGGTTTGTCGCCATGGCAAACGGCTATCTGCAGAAGCCGAAACTGCCCGGCATACCCGGTATCACAGAGTTCGGCGGTCATGCTTTTCACACCAGTCGCTGGGACTACGACTACACCGGCACCGATCTGGCCGGGCTGTCCGACAAGCGTGTCGGCATCGTCGGAACCGGTGCGACAGCAATTCAGTGCGTGCCGCGGCTGGCTGAATCGGCGCATCAGCTGTTCGTGTTTCAACGCACCCCGTCGACGGTCGACGTGCGGGCCAACCGGCCGACTGAACCCGAGTGGGCCGCGGCGCTGGAGCCCGGTTGGCAACAACGGCGGATGGAGAACTTCCAAATCCTCACCGCGGGTGGTTCGGCCGACGAGGACCTGGTTGACGACGCGTGGACCAGCCTCATCAAAAAGCTGCCGATTGTGAACGATGCAGGCCCGAACGCCGCCGAACTGGCTGACTTCGCCAAGATGGAGGAGATCCGGGGGCGCGTCGACGCGCTGGTGACCGATGCAGCCGCCGCGGAGGCACTCAAGCCGTGGTACGGCTACTACTGCAAGCGACCCTGCTTTCACGACGAGTACTTGCAAGCGTTCAATCGTGACACCGTCACCCTCGTCGACACCCACGGTCGTGGAGTCGAGCAGATCAGCCGTGCCGGCGTCGTTGTGGACGGCGTCGAATACCCGTTGGATTGTTTGATTTTCGCCACCGGCTTCGAGGTCGGCACCAGTTACTCGCAGCGCACCGGGTTCGAGGTCATCGGTCGAGACGGCTTGACGCTCACCGAGAAGTGGGCCGAGGGCGTACGCACGTTGCACGGCCTGCACGTCAACGGCTTTCCGAACTGCTTCATCGAAAGCATCGCTCAGTCCGGCTTCACCGTGAACTTCCCGTATCTCATCGATACCCAATCGCGCCACATCGCCTGGGTGATCGCGTGGGCGCTGCGCAACGGTGTGGCGGAGGTGGAAGCCACCGCCGACGCCGAAGCGGCCTGGATCGACACGGTCGTGCAACGCTCCAGCATCATCGCGGGCCGGCGCGAGTCATGCACGCCCGGCTACTACAACCGCGAGGGCCAGGCTGATGCGCGGCTAAACCAGGACAGCTTCTTCTTCGGCAGCCCAACCGAATACGCCGACATCCTCGAGGCGTGGCGGGCGACGGGCGAGCTTGCCGGGCTTGCCAAACGAGCTTCGGCAGTCACCGGCTGATAGCACCTCGCAGATCCCAGGTGTGATCCGCCGCGCGGCGGGTACTCCCCAGCAAGCATTCAGGTGGGGTCAAGCCATCGGCACACGGCCCGTGGGTGAAAGAGGGCGCTGTGACGGAACCGGTCGACTTGGCCGACGCAAAGTGGGCGGCACCTGCCTTGGAGCAGTGGCCCGGGAAGGCGTATCCGCTCGGCGCCACCTACGACGGGTCGGGCACTAATTTCGCGATGTTCAGTGAGGTCGCCGAGCAGGTAGAGCTCTGCCTGTTTGACGCCGACGGCACCGAGTCCCGCGTGCCGCTGATCGAGGTCGATGGGTTCGTCTGGCACGGCTTTCTGCCGGCCGTCGAGCCCGGTCAGCGCTACGGCTACCGGGTGCACGGGCCCTACGACCCGGCCGCCGGGCACCGGTGTAACCCGAACAAGCTGTTGATCGATCCCTACGCCAAAGCGATTGACGGCAACTTCGAATGGCACCAGGCGCTGTTCAGCTACAACTTCGGCGACCCAGACAGCCGAAACGATGACGACTCCGCGCCGCGTATGCCGAAGTCGGTGGTAATCAACCCGTTCTTCGACTGGGGAAACGACCGCCCACCCGATCACGAGTACGCCGACACGGTGATTTACGAGGCGCACGTCAAGGGGCTGACCCAGCTGCACCCCGAAATTCCGGAGCGGATGCGGGGCACCTACGCCGGTATCGCAC